>JBEVIU010000106.1:0-26448 GCA_040510575.1 Acidimicrobiia bacterium
GGTCAGCGCTCGATCTACCACCAGGGGTGGCTCGCGTGCACCGTGCACCCACCGATCTCGGGCTGGGGCAAGTTCGAGCACGACGAGTGGGAGCTGTACGACCTCGAGCACGACCGCTCGCAGTCGAAGAACGTCGCGGCGCAGGAGCCGGACCGGCTCGAGACCCTGAAGAGCCTCTGGTTCTACTACGCGGGCATCTACAACGGCCTGCCCCTCGACGACCGGTCTGCGCTCGAGCAGATGCTCGCGGAGCGGCCGCACGAGGGCGGCGAGCGCGAGCAGTACACCTACTACCCCCACGTCGCCGACGTGCCCGAGTCCGCCGGTGTCGGGATCAACGGCCGGTCGTACACGATCGCCGCTGGCGTCGAGCTCGACTCCGCCGACGCCGAGGGCGTGCTGTACGCGCACGGCGGCGTCGCGGGAGGCCACAGCCTCTACGTGAAGGACAAGCGGCTCCGGTACACGTTCAACTGGCTCGGGACGAAGCTCTACGACATCGTCGCGGACGCGGAGATCAGCCCGGGTCGCCACGTGTTCACGGCCGAGTTCGCATCTGCGGGTCCGAACGCGGATCCGGAGATGCCGGGCTTCGCCGGCACGCTGACCCTCTATGCCGACGAGACGAAGGTCGGTGAAGGCGAGATCGTCACCCAACCCGGGAACTTCTGCCTCGTGGGCGATGGCATCTGCGTCGGGCGCGACAGCGCCTCACCGGTGTCACCGGAGTACACGGCGCCGTTTGCGTTCACGGGCGGCACCATCGACAAGGTGGTCGTCGACGTCTCCGGCGAGAAGTTCGTCGACCACGAGGCGACGGTGATGTCGTGGTTCGCGATCGACTGAACGCGCGGTGAACCTTGCGGTCGCGATCCTCGTCGTGGTGGCGTCGACGGGCGTCGCCATCGTGGCGATGCTCTGGGTCCGCCGGCGCGCGCCCGACGGCAGCTACTTCCACGACGGCGACCGCGCGGCCGGAGTCTTCGGCGTGCTCGCGACCGGCTTTGCGGTGCTGCTCGGGTTCGTCGTGTTCCTCGCGTTCACGAGCTACGACGCCGCGCGCGCGGGAGCCGAGGCCGAGGCGGAGATCGTGGCGCAACAGGTGGAGACCGCCCAGCTCTTCCCTCCCGCCGTGTCGGGAAGGCTCACGCGGCAGCTGGTCTGCTACGCCCGTTCCGTTGCCGGCGTGCAGTGGGATCGGATGGAGGCCGGAACGCTCGGTGAGCAGCTCAACCCGTGGGGGGTGAAGCTGTTCCACACGCTGAAGGACGCCGATCCGCAGACCCCGACCGAGCAGGCGGCCTACAGCAAGTGGCTCGACGAGCGATCCGCGCGCGAGGAGGCGCGCAGCGACCGCATCCATGGCGCCATCGGCGTCATCCCGTCGCCGTTGTGGCTGGTGTTGTTCTTCATCTCCGGGCTGATCTTCGTCTACATGCTCTTCTTCGCCGACAGCGGCGAACGTGCAGTTGTGCAAGCGTTGCTCATGGGCACGGTGGTCGCGGTCGTGGTGTCGACCCTGTTGCTGTTGCAGTTCCTGAACCATCCGTTTCATGAAGGCGTGGGTGGCCTTCGGCCCGACGCGATGCAGCGAACGCTGCAGGTCATCGACCAGGAGCTGACCTCGAGCGGCACAGTGGCGAACCTTCCCTGCGACGGCAGAGGGAATGCCCAATAGTTGGCGACTAGTTGATGATGCGAGCAGCACTGCCCGCGACCGCGAGCATCCCAACGCCGATGAGCGTGGCGCCAGCGGTCGGGAACTTGTGCACCACGGCCGCGACACCCGCCGCGATGAGTGCAGCAGCGACGAGACAGAACACGAACGCCATTGCGGAGCCACCTCCGATGAAGTGAGCGTCTGCCGCGCTCGCACTTGTCGAGGCCTCTAAGTGCCCTGCGAGTGGGTGGTGCAAACGTCAATCGGGAGTGACGTCGGCGACATCGCGTCTGGGCCTGCGCCGCGTACTCTCACGTTCGTGCCGAAGACCGTCTTGGTGTGTCGCAAATGCAAACACCAAGACTGCCTGGTCGACGTGCTCGGCGCACACGCGAACGTGTCGATCCAACGAGTCAGATGCCAGAAGATCTGCGATGGCCCTGTCGTTGGACTGCAAGTCGGTGGGCAGATGGAATGGTTCGAGCGGGTCAGGTCGCTGAAGGAAATCGCGGCACTGGTGCACCTCACCAGGAAGAAGCATTCGTCCGCGATCCCGAAACCGCTGCGGAAGCGGCGAGTGAAGAGCTTCGCAGGACGTCAGCCGCGCATGTAGCGACGGGCCGACTCGCTGCCGACCCCTACGAGGGCCTGCCTCGCGTCACGCGGTGCGGCTGGGGGAGGTGTCCGAGCCGGCTCTGAGGCGGGCGAGGTCGATGAGCCCGCTCACCAGCAGGAACGCGCCCAGCGCGATGGTGACGATGTTCCAGCCGCTCAGACCATCGCCGATTGCGTCGAAGGTGTCGGAGACGATGATCAGGATGCCGACGAGGACCAGCGCGATTGCTCGGGTTCGCATGCGCGCATCGTAGCCAGCAGGCCCGCGTTGCGGTCGGAACCTGTAGGTGCGACAACCCGGCTGACCTGTGCGATGCGCCGAAAGGTCAGCCGCTGCCGCCGACCTCGGTGACCGGTGAGCCGCAGTCGGGGCACCTGCGTGCCGCGTCGTCTTCCAGGTGCACGAACCCGTGCTCGGTGCAGAAGTACCGCTTCGTCGCTGCCATCACGCCTCCCCTCTAGAGACCCAACAACCACA
Organism: Acidimicrobiia bacterium; assembly: GCA_040510575.1. GTDB lineage: Bacteria > Actinomycetota > Acidimicrobiia > IMCC26256 > DASPTH01 > DASUMF01. The sequence goes on from JBEVIU010000106.1 coordinate 2,754, forward strand.
ACGTGCGGGCGACATGTTACCGAGCACCGCCCCGCGCGAAACACTCGGCGCTCGCCAAATCTGCTCCCCAGCGTGGGCCCTCTCGGCACACGCAGGCCGACTCGGAGTGACCCTGCGCAGGCTCAATACAATCGCCGATCGTGACGGCAGAACGCGCAGAGGCGCCAGAGAACTTCTACGCGCCCGATGGGTACGTGTGCCACATCGACGGGGACGCCGCGTACGCGTTCGCACGCGCGACCAACGACGGCAACGAGCGCTACGTGAACGGCGAGGCGGTGCCGCCGATGTTCACCGCACAGTTCGCGCTCGGCGCGCAGACGTTCGGCCGACGCCCGTCGACGCCCCAGCCCGACAGCGTCGGCGCTCCGCACTCCGTGCACGGCGAGCACGACGTGGTCTTCCACGGCCCCGTCCTGCCCAGGATGACCCTGCGGATCGAGGCCGACCTCTTCGGTGCGCAGCAGACCAAGGGCGGCGTGCTCGCCACCCAGCGCTTCATGTTCTCCGACGAGCACGGCGCCCCGCTCGTCGAGCACCTGTGGGGGAACTTCCACATCGGCGGCACGATCTCGCCGGATGTCGGCACACCCGTGCCCGACCACACCTTTCCGGAGAGCGCCCGGGCGCATCCCGTCGGCAGCAGAACGGTGACGGTCGACCGCGATCAGCAGTATCGCTTCGCCGGGGTGTCGAACGATCACGCCCCGCACGCGACCACCGAGGCCGCCGCGCAGCGCGAGGGCTACCCGGCCAAGATCCTGCAGGGCATGTGCACGTTCGCCCTCGCCAGCGCGGTGCTCGTCGATCTGCTGGCCGACGGAGACCCGCACCGGCTCCGCCGCCTTGCCGGCCGCTTCTCGGCGCCCGCGATGGCCGCCCGCGACTTCGTGGTGCACGCATACGACGCCGGCACCACCCCCGACGGCCGTTCCTCGTTCGCGTTCGAAGCGATCCAGGATGGCGTCGTCGTGCTCAAGCACGGGCGCGTCGAGCTCAGCTAGCTGGGCTGGGCACGGGGGGTGCCGATCGGCACTCCTCACGGACGGCGCAAGTGGGCAACCGCCCGCGAACATCGCTTGAATGAGCGCATGAAGCGTCTGGAGCACTGGATCGGCGGCGAGCTGGTGGCGGGCTCGTCGGGCCGCACCGCACCCGTCTTCGACCCTGCGCTCGGCGAGCAGACCACGGAGGTCGACCTCGCCGACGCGTCCGATGTCGACCGCGCGGTCACGACCGCGCTCGCGGCGTTCCCTGGCTGGCGCGCCACCGGCCTCTCGCGACGCGCCGAGGTGTTGTTCTCGATGCGCGAGCTCGTCGACGCGAACCGCAAGGAGCTCGCGAGCGCGATCACCGCGGAGCACGGCAAGGTGCTCTCCGACGCCGAGGGCGAGGTCGCACGTGGCCTCGAGAACCTCGAGTTCGCGTGCGGCATCCCGCACCTGATGAAGGGCGCGTTCTCCGCGCAGGTGTCGACCGGCATCGACGTCCACTCGGTGCACGAGCCACTCGGCGTGGTCGCGGGGATCACGCCGTTCAACTTCCCGGCAATGGTTCCGCTCTGGATGATGCCGAACGCGATCGCATGCGGGAACTGCTTCGTGCTGAAGCCCAGCGAGAAGGATCCGTCCGCGTCGTTGCTGCTGGCCGAGCTCTGGCAACAAGCGGGCCTGCCCGACGGCGTGCTCAACGTCGTGCAGGGTGACGCGATCGCGGTGGAACGGATCCTCGAGCACCCCGATGTCGCGGCGGTGTCGTTCGTCGGCTCCACACCGATCGCGCGCCACATCTACACGACGGCCGCGAGTCACGGGAAGCGCGTGCAGGCCCTCGGCGGCGCCAAGAACCACATGGTCGTCCTCCCCGACGCCGACGTCGACGTCGCGGCCGACGCGGCGGTGTCGGCCGGGTACGGGTCGGCCGGCGAGCGGTGCATGGCCGTCTCGGTGATCGTGGCGGTCGGTGCGGTCGCCGACCCGCTGATCACCGCGATCGCCGATCGTCTCGACCGGTTGCAGGTCGGCCCCGGCGACGACCCTTCGTCCGACATGGGCCCGCTCATCACCGGGGAGCACCGCGACCGCGTGGCCGGCTACCTCGAGGAGCCTGCGCTCGGCGGCTCACGAGTCGTCGTCGACGGCCGCGCCACCACGCCTCGTGGTCCGGGGTTCTTCCTCGGGCCGAGCCTGCTCGACGGCGTCACCCCCGGGAGCCGCGTGTACGACGACGAGATCTTCGGGCCGGTGCTGTCCGTGGTGCGCGTCGACACCTTCGACGAAGCCGTCGGACTCGTCAACGCGAGCCCGTATGCGAACGGCACCGCGGTGTTCACGCGTGACGGCGGCGCCGCCCGCAGGTTCAGCACCGACGCGCAGGTCGGCATGGTGGGAGTGAACGTGCCGATCCCGGTACCGGTCAGCTCGTTCAGCTTCGGCGGCTGGCGCTCGAGCCTCTTCGGCGACAGCCACATGTACGGCCCGGCCACCATCGACTTCTACACGCGCACGAAGGTCGTCACGTCGCGGTGGCCCGACCCCGCCACGAGCACCGTCGACCTCGGCTTCCCGCGCAACCGATGAGAACGGAGCGATCATGACCGACCCGCGCGCGGCGCTGCGAGCGCTGCTCGACGGCCCGGAGCCCTTCATCGCCGCCGACTGCTACAGCGCGCTGACTGCGCGCATCGTGGAGCACGTCGGGTTCAAGGTGGCGTACATGGGCGGGCACGCCACCGGCATGATGCACCGCGCCATCCCCGACAACGGGGTCTTCTCCCCCACCGAGATGATCGAGATCTCCGGTCACGTCGCCGAAGCGATCGAGATCCCGCTCGTGGTCGACGCCGACCAGGCCGGGGAGTCGGTTGCCGACGTCTACCGCTCGATCCGCCACTACGAGCGCGCCGGCGTCGCGGGCGTCCACATCGAGGACGAGATCGCGCCGAAGCACTCGAGCTGGGACGGTCCACTCCTGCCGATCCCCGACATGCAGGTTCGCATCGCGGCCGCGGTCGACGGGCGGCGCGACGACGCCTTCGTGATCATCGCCCGCTCCGACGAGCTCTACAGCGTCGGCGGGGGCGGCACCGGCTCGCTCGAGAACGCGATCGAGCGCGGGGTCGCGTACGCGGAGGCCGGTGCCGACGCCTTCCTGCCGACGTTCGCCTCCGAGGAGCAACTCGCCGCGATCGCGGCCGAGGTCAAGATTCCGCTCGGCGGCTACGGCCCGCTCGTGCCGGGCGTGCACTTCAGCCTGTTCACCGGGTTCGGCACCGCCGGCGCGGCGCGCGTGCACTACGAGCTCGCGACGCACCTGCTCGAGCACGGCGAGATCCCCACCGACGCCTTCGCCTTCCCCGACAAGGACGAGCTGATCCGGCAGGGCCTCTACGACGACCTGGTGCGCGGCTGGGCCGAGCGCACCGGCCGACCCGTGCGCGCCGACGGCTGACGACGCAGCTGCTCGAAGGCAGGGCCGGTCCCGTTGAGAGTGATCGGCTGCACCCTGCTCAGGCCCTTTCCCGCACCAGCGCAACCTTCTGGGCCGCTGGATCGGTTACGCAGCCGGTGCGGGTGCGCCGCTGCGGCGCCGGGGGGTAGCGCGGCGGCGCACCGACACCACTCCGGACCGCGGGTCAGACCCGCGTCGTCCAGCGGATCAGATCACGATGAGCTCGTCGTGATCGGTGATCGGGAGCTCGCCGTACTCAGGGCGGTAGGTCTCGTCAGGCATCAGTGCTCCCTGGTCGGGCTGCGCCGTCGTCAGTTGCGCGGAACACTGCTCCAGGGTTGGCCCTTGAACGGGTCGGGCTCTCGCGGGAGGCCGAGCACGCGCTCCCCGATGATGTTGCGCTGGATCGCCGACGTGCCTCCGGCGATGGTGCCTGCGGGGCTCCCGATCAGTCCACGCTGGGGCGACCAGTGATCGCGGTCGGACGGTCCGTAGCCCTCGATGAGCATGCCGTCGGCGCCCAGGAGGTCGACCGTGAGCTCGGCGATGCGTTGACCGAGCTCCGAGCCGGCGAGCTTCCCGATCGAACCCTCGGCACCCGCCTTGCCCTGGGCGCGAGCGACGGTCGCGCGCAACATGGTGAGCCGTTGCGCTTCCGCTTCGATCCACAGCCGCACGAGTGCATCGCGTCGCACGAGCACACTCGGCGACGTCTGGTCGGCACGCCCCTGCCATGCCTCGACGGCGCGCGCGATGGCACCCGAGCCGCGCTCCGGCGTTCCGCCGAAGTTGTACCGCTCGTTCATGAGCGTCGTGTTCGACACGGCCCAGCCCTGGCCGACATCACCCAGTCGCTCGGAGTCGGGGATGCGCGCGTCGGCGATGAACACCTCGTTGAACGACGCGCCGCCGTCCATCTGACGCAGCGGTCGCACGGTCACCGCCGCTTGGCTCATGTCGAGCACGAAGTACGTGAGGCCCGCGTGCTTCGCGACATCAGGATCGGTGCGGGCGAGCAGCAACCCGTAGCGCGCCAGGTGACCGCGCGTCGTCCACACCTTCTGGCCGTTCACCCGCCACTCGTCGCCGTCAAGCTCCGCGCGCGTGGCCAACCCGGCGAGGTCCGACCCCGAACCCGGCTCGCTGAACAGCTGACACCAGATGTCCTCGCACGTGAAGATGCGGCGGAGGTAGCGGTCCTGCTGGTCGTCGGTGCCGTAGGCGACGAGTGTCGCCGAACCCTGGCCGTACGCGGTCGTGTTGAGCATCCGACCGCTCGGCGCGCCGGCTTCGTGCAACTGCCGATCGACCACGCTCTGGAGCGCGATCGGCCCCGCCACGCCGCCACGACCGACCGGGAAGTGCACCCAGGCCAGGCCGGCGTCGAACTGCGCGCCGAGGAAGGTGGTCATGTCGGTGGTCTGCGGAGGAAACGACGCGAGGAGCTGCTCGACCCTCCGTTCGATCTCCACTCCCGGCTCTGCTGTCGAGGTGTCGTCCATCGGGTGGAATACTGGCCCTCCCCCGCCCCGGAGGACCACTCGATGGACGCCACCGCACTGCTCGTGGAGCTCTACGGCCGGATCCCACCGCTCGTCAGCGGCGCGGTCGACGGCCTCGATGCCGACGCGCTGACATGGAGATCCGATCCCAGCGACAACTCGATCGGCTGGCTCGTCTGGCACCTCACCCGTGTGCAGGACCACCACGTGGCGGAGCTCCTCGACGATGCGCAGGTCTGGACGTCGGCTGACTGGTCCGATCGGTTCGGACTCGAGCCCGAGCCGTCGAACACCGGGTACGGCCACACTCCCGCCGAGGCCGCGCTCGTGAGGCCCGACAGCGCCGACGCGCTCCTCGAGTACTTCGCCGCGGTCGACCGCCGCACGCTCGCGATCCTCAACGACCTCACCGGCGCGGATCTCGACCGCGTCGTCGACTACCGCTGGGATCCGCCGGTGACGCTCGGCGTGCGCCTCGTGAGCATCGCCGACGATTCGCTGCAGCACGTCGGCCAGGCGGCGTACCTGCGCGGTCAGTTCGAACGGTCCCGTTCCGGGCAACCGGCATGACACCGCACCGCGCGCCGTCGAACGACCTCGACGACAAGGTCGCGATCGTCACCGGCGCGAGCCGCGGGATCGGTCGCCAGCTCTCGGTCGAGCTGGCCCGGCGCGGCGCGAAGGTCGTGGTCGCGGCGCGCACGGTGGAACCGAGGCGCCGACTCCCCGGCACGATCGGCGAGACCTTGCAGCTCATCGAGGACGCCGGCGGCACCGCGATCGCGGTGCAGGCCGACGTCACGCAGGTCGACGACCTCGACCGCCTCATGGCCGCAACGATCGACGCGTACGGCCGTCTCGACATCCTGGTCAACAACGCGGCCGACACGCAGGGCAGCGCGGCACCCATCGACGAGTACCCGCGCGATTCCTGGCTCCACCAGTTCGCCGCAAACGTGCACGCGCCGTTCACGCTGATGGCGCTCGCGGTGCCTCACCTCCGCGCGCAGGGCGGCGGCGTGATCGTCAACGTCACCTCAGGTGCAGGCGACATGGTGCCGTTCGCTGGTCCGTCCCACGGTCCGACCGACGACGACCCGATCCAGCTCGGCACCCTCCTCGGCTACGCCACGACCAAGGCGGCGCTGAACCGCCTCACCAACGCGCTCGCGCCCGACCTCGCCGCGCACAACATCGCGGTCGCGTGCGTCGACCCCGGGTTCACGCGCACCGAGCTGGTCGACCTGCTCGCCGAGCGTGGCTTCGTCGACTCGGAGACGGCCGCGCCGATGGACACACCGGTGCAGACCATCATGCAGATCATCACCGCCGAGGACCCGTTCGTCTTCGCGGGCCAGGTGGTGCGCGCCCAGCCCTTGCCCGAAGCCTGAGCCTCGACCGGTCGAACGATCGGTCAGCGCGCCCAGCGTGAGGCGTCGCTCAACCGCTTGACCAGCACAGGATCGAGCTCCAGCTCGAAGCCCTCCATGTTCTGCTCGTACTGCTCGAAGGTGCGCGGCCCGATGATCACGGACGTCACGCCCCGACGCGCGAGCACCCACGCGAGGGCGACGGCCGTCGGCGTTGCACCGACCTCTGCTGCGACCTTGCCGACGGCCTCCGCGGTGGCGAGGTTCTGCTCGTCGAGCATCTGCCCGGCCCAACCCACGCCGCGGCCGGCGCGACTGTCGGACGGCGGCTCCTCGCCCTTGCGGTACTTGCCGGTGAGGACGCCGCCGCCGAGCGGGCTGTAGACCATCGTGCCGAGCCCGTGGCGCTGGCATGCAGGCAGGACGTCGTCCTCGATCTGGCGTGCCACGAGCGAGTAGCGGGGCTGGAGACTCACGAACGGCGTGGTGCCCGCCTTGTCGGCGGCCCACTGCGCCTCGACGATCTGCGAGCCGGTCCAATTCGAGCACCCGAGGTAGCGCACCTTCCCCTGCTCGACGAAGCCGTGCAGCGTGGCCATCGTCTCCTCGATCGGCGTGTCGGCATCAGGGGCGTGGCACTGGTACACGTCGACGTAGTCGGTGTCGAGCCGACGAAGGCTCTTCTCGAGCGCGCGCGTGAGGTACTTGCGACCGAGGCCGCGGTCGTTCGGTCCGTCGCCGATGGGCATGAAACCCTTCGTCGCGAGCACGACGTCGTCGCGCTTCGACTTGATCGCGCGCCCCACGACCTCCTCCGACTCACCACCGGTGTACATGTTGGCGGTATCGATGAAGTTGCTGCCCGAGTCGAGGAAGGCGTCGATGGTCCGACGGCTCTCCTGCTCGTCGCACGGAGCGGTCGACGAGTGACCGAACATCATTGCGCCGAGGCACGCGCGCGACACGTGCAAGCCCGAACGGCCGAGCGTGCGGTACTCCACGGTCAGTTCTCCGTGCCGGTGGGCATCGTGTTGTGGCGAACCTGGTTGAACGGCACCTTGCTGTCGAGCGACGGCTCACGCGGCAGACCGAGCACGCGCTCGCTGATGATGTTGCGCTGGATCTCGCTGGTGCCCGACAGGATGCTGCCGGCCTGACGGAACAGGTAGCCGAGTCCTCGCCCCTCGGACGAACGGTCGTCGGTCTCCCACACCGTTGCCGGCGTTCCGGCGATCACCATCGAGATGTCACTGCGCCGCACCTGATTGCTCGAGTTGAACAGCTTGAGGAAGGATCCGGCGGGCGGTGGCAGCACACCCTTGCCCATCCCCTGCGCGACGCGCGGACCGAGGTGACTTCCGACCTTCGCCGCCACGTACGCCTCGGCGACGAGTTGACGGGTGTACGGGTCCTTCGCCTTTGCGTTGGCATCGGCGAGCTCGACGAGGTCGTCGCGGCGGGCGCCGCGTCCCTCCATCGGTGCCGGCTCGCCGCCCATCGCGCCTTCGCCCTGCGTGCCGCTGTACGGCTGCGCCCAGTACTGCGATCCCCCGCCCACGGAGTTGCGCTCGTGCACGAGCAGGCGTGAAGCGACCGTCCAGCCGTCGTTGAGCGTGCCGAGGAGGTGGTCGGCCGGGATCCGCACGTCGGTGAAGAACTCCTGGCAGAAGCCGGTGGAGCCGGTCACGAGGCGCAACGGCATCACTTCGAGGCCCGGGGTGTGCACCGGGCACATGAACACGCTGATGCCGCTGTGCTTCGGGACGTCCCAGTTGGTGCGCGCCACGAGGAGGCCGTAGTCGCCGGTCTCCCCGAGGCTCGTCCAGATCTTGGAGCCGTTGATGACCCACTCGTCGCCGTCGCGGTCGGCCCGGGTGAGCACGCTCGCGAGGTCGGAGCCGCCGGTGGGCTCCGACAGGAACTGGATCCAGATGTTCTCGCCCGTGAGGAAGCCCCGGATGTGGCGCTCCTTCTGCTCCTCGGTGCCGAACTCGAGGATCGTCGGGCCGATCATGCCGAAGGTCATGCCGTACGCACCGAGCCCCGAGAGGTCGTAGCCCCTGCACTCCGCGTTGAACGCGTGCATGTGCTTCGCAGTGAGGCCCTGGCCGCCGTACTCAGCGGGGTACGCGACGCCGGCAAAGCCACCGTCGTAGATGATCCCCTGCAGCGCCTTCGTGCGCAGCAGGTAGTTGTCGCTGTCGAGGTTCTGATCTTGCAATCGGCGCGTGACCGGGTCGTCGTTGCCTGTCGCGCCGATCTTCGGGAGATGCTCCGGGATCCACGCCGCTGCGCGCGCCCGGAACGACTCCACACTCTCCATGGTGGTCTGCCCTGTGGTGCTCATCGACGTCGCTCCTACATCCCGATGAGCGCGGCGACGCGCTCACGGTGCTGACTGACCGATCCGTACAACACCGCGTTCTGCGCGACGCGCCGCAGATAGAGGTGCAGATCGTGCTCCCAGGTGACGCCGATGCCGCCGTGGAGCTGCACGCAGTCCTGGATGATCGCGGGACAGCGGTCGGCGATGTACGCCTTCGCGACGCTGACCAGTTCGCTCGCGTCGTCGGCGTCGGCCTGCACGGCTTTGGCGCTGGCCGTGACGGTGCCGTGGCACGCCTCGAGCCACGTGCGCATGTCGGCGAACCGGTGCTTCAACGCCTGGTACGACCCGATCGGCCGACCGAACGCGATGCGGTCCTTGGCGTACTCGAGCGTGAAGTCGAGCACCGTCGACGTCGCACCGACGGTCTCGGCGTTCTGCAGCACGAGCGCAACCTGCATCTGCCGCTCGACGTCGTCACCAGCGTCGCCGACGACACCGACCACTGCGCTCGACGGCACGGCGACGTCGGCGAAGTCAACTCGTCCGAACTGGCGCGTGAAGTCGAGCGAGCCGAGCTTGGTGATCGACACGCCCGCCGCGTCGGCGGGGACGAGGAACTGTGAGAGACCGTCGCCGGTGCGTGCAGTGACGAGCAGGAGGTCGGCAGCCATCGCATCCTGCACGAAGGTCTTCGTGCCCGCGAGCACCCAGCCGTCGCCGGCCTCGGTGGCCGTGAGCTTCACGCCCGCCGCGTCCCACGAGGCGTCTTCCTCGGCGAACGCCCACGTGGCGATGAGCTCGCCCGAGACCAGCCCGGGCAGCACCTCGGCGCGCTGCTCAGCGCTCCCCGACCGGACGATCGCCTCGGCGACCACGTTCACGGGGACCAGCGGTCCCGGCGACACGAGCCGGCCCATCTCCTCTGCGACCAGCACGAGGTCGAGCAGGCCGTCGCCGCTCACGCTGCCGCCGCCGTCGTCCTCGGGGACGAGCGTGGCGGTCCACCCCAGCTCAGCGCCCTTGCGCCAGTAGTGGCGCTCGAAGCTGACCTCGGCGTCGTGCAGCCGTCGCACCTCGACGATCGGGCACTCCGCTTCGAGGAAACGACGGGTCGTCTCGACGAACAGCTCCTGATCAGCGCTCAGATCCAGGTCCATCGTTGTTGTGCTCCCTTGACGTTCGGTTGCCTGCAGCTCGCCGTGTTTGCACTCCGTACAGCTTTCTAGCGCAGACGCGACGGAGCCGGGCTGTCCGAAACGACAGCCCGGCTCGCGCCGCAGAGCAGTGAACAGCGGCCGGGTTACGGCAGGTCCACCAACTTGCCGTTGATCGGAACCCAGGTCTTCGTCGTGGGATCGAACTCGAGCATCATCGCCTTGGACGCACCGTCGGTGCGGCCCTTGGCGAACTTCGTCGCACCGTCGTAGGTCGTCGACGAGATGAAGCTCGTGCCGAGCGCCGAGATGCCCTTGTAGAGGGACGGCGCATCCATCTTCTTCGCTCCCTCGAAACCCGCCTTGAGGATGTTGAAGAAGTCACACGCACCCGACGCTCCCGTGAGCGTCCTGGTGCTCGGCGTGGACCACGAGGCGCACTCCTCGATGGAGGAGTTGGCCGGCAGCGCCTGCTGGTCCGACAAGGGGATGTCCTGGAACGTCCACGACACCGCGATGCCCTTCTTGAGCCCGGCGCCACCGAGGGCCGCCGCGATGACCAGGCCATCGGACGTGTTGACCCCATAGTTGGGCGAGAAGTTCTGCGTCGAGGCCTGCGGCATGAACGCCGCCGGGCCCTGACCCCCCGCGGGGGTGAACAACACCACGTTCACGCCCGCCGCCTTGAACTGCAGCACTGCGTTGCCGAGTGCCGCGTTGACATCGGAGAACGCTGCGCTGTTGATCGAGCCCGTGTACTTGAAGGACGTCACCGGGATCTTCATCTTCTTCAACTGCGCGCCCCACACCTTGTCGGCGAGGAACGGGCCTTGGCCTGAGCCGTCGTCCATCGTGACGATGCCGACGTTCGCATCCTCCGGAAAGAGGCCGGCGTCGTCCCACAACTTGATGAAGGAAGCGAACCGGCAGGTGTAGACGCTCCCAGGCGTGTACACGATCCCCGGGTACGCCTTCTGGTCGGCGCACGACGGCGGGTAGTTGGTACCGAGCACGAACGCCGGGACCTTGGCCTTGGCGTAGCAGTCGATCGCGACCTTGGTCTCGAACGCGGTCGTGTACACCGCGACGACCTTCTCGTCCTGGGTGAACGCGGCGCACTCTTTTTGCGACTGCGCGTTGTAGTCGGATGCCGACGCCGAGAAGTTGAAGAACACGCCCTCGACCTGGCAACCGTTCAGGCCACCCGCGTCGTTGAGCGCGTCGATGCCTCGGTTGTAGCCGTCGACGATCGCCTGGTCCGCGGGGACGAGCGCGCCCTGCTCCTCGGCGCCGATGCCCTCCACCGCGGCGCCGACCGAGCCGAAGTACGACATGCCGACCTTCACCGTGCCCGACTTGTCCGGGCACGTTGCTGCGGCGGCAGCACCCGCGGCCCCGGCCGTGGCGACGGGTACGGCAGCCAGCGCGGTGGCCAAGCACAGCATGGCCACGATCCCCCCGCGTCGAGCGCGAACGCCCCGCGGCTTCCGGACAACCTTCATCAAATCCCCCAGTGGCGAATCATGTGTCGGCGCCGGCGGTTGCCGGCGCCTGAAATCGCGTTCTCATGTCCTTGGTCGGACTCTGGCACAGCCTGCTTCCCTACCGCAACGCGCCCGCCGACCCCCCGTTCACGCGACGACGCCGTCGGCGCGCAGGGTTGCGATCTCGTCGTCGGTGAACCCGGCGGTTGCGAGCACGGCGTCGGTGTCGGCGCCGGGCGCCGAGAAACCCATCGGGCCCGGACCGCTCCACCCATCATCAGACGCGGCGTCAGAGGTGGAGAACCGGAGGGGGCTGGTCACCACCTGGTCGGTGCCGGCACCCACGTCGAGGGTGGTCACACCCCCACGGGCCTGCACCTGCGGATCATCGACGAGGTCGCCGGTGTCGTTGACCATCGCCACGCCCGCACCACCGAGCACGTCGGCCCAGTGCGCAGCGGGTTTCGTTGCCAGCGCGGCGCCGATGCGTGCGACCGTGTCGGCCGCGGCGTCGGGCGGCCCGCCTGGCCGGTCACCGAGGTCTGTGAGCTCGAGCGCGGTGCAGAGCGCGACCCACGTCCGCGGCTCGGCGGCGGCGACGCTGACGCGACGGCCGTCGGCGCACGGGTAGACGCGTCGCGCCGGCGTTCGAAGGTCATACGGCGCGAGGTTGCGCGCCGAGCGCGTGACCTCTTCGGTCATGAGCCACATCGCGGCGTCGGCGATGCTCGCGTCGACCATGCACCCCCGTCCGGTGTTCGCGCGTTGCGCGAGCGCCGAAGTGATTCCGAGCGCGGCCATCATGCCGCCCATCGGCGCCGCCAGGAGGAGGCGGGGCTGGTCGGGTACCGCGTCGACGTCGGCCATGAGCCCGAGCACGCCCGCGTGCCCGAGGTAGGTGATGTCGTGACCCGCGTGGTCACGCTTCGGACCGGTCAGCCCGAAGCCGCTGAGCGAGCACCACACAAGGCGCGGGTTCACGGCTGAGAGCTGCGGATACCCGATGCCCGACGCCTCCAAGGATCCTGGGCGCGCCGACTCGAGGAGCACGTCGGCGTCGGCGACGAGACGCCGCAACACCTCGGCGGCACGCGCGTGCTTGAGGTCGAGCGTGAGCGACCGCTTCCCGCGATGGAGCGCGACCGCACTGGGCGAGGGCTCCGGTCCACCCCACATCCGCGACGGATCACCGCCCGGCCCCTCGATCTTCACGACGTCGGCGCCGAGGTCGGCGAGCAGCCGCGTGCAGAACCCGCCGGGTTGGAGACGGCTCATGTCGAGCACCACGATCCCCGCGAGTGGCGCCTCGCTGGTGTCCCCCATCACACTCCCCATTGAGCGGACCGAAAATCGTAACCTATTATCTCCGGACGAACGAAGGGGGAGCCGATGCCCGGCTGGCGAGTCGTCGTCGACTTCGATCTCTGCGAGAGCAACGCAATCTGCGCGGGGCTCGCACCCGAGGTGTTCGAAGTGCGCGACGACGACTTCCTCTACCTGCTCGAAGAGCAACCTCCCGACGCGTTGCGTGAGCAGGTGCAGGACGCGGTGCGGCAGTGCCCGAAGCAAGCGATCTCGATCGAGGAGAGCTGACCGTGACCGACAGCACGACCACGCCCTACTACGACCCGTACGACTTCGACATCGATGCCGATCCGTACCCGGTGTGGCGTCGGCTGCGGAACGAGGCGCCGCTCTACTACAACGAGAAGTACGACTTCTACGCGCTCACGCGCTTCGAAGACGTCGAGCGCGTGTCGCTCGAGTGGCAGACCTACATCTCGGGGAAGGGCTCGGTGCTCGAGCTCATCAAGAGCGGGCTCGTGATGCCACCCGGCAACATCTTGTTCGAGGATCCCCCGTCGCACGATCTGCACCGCGGGCTGCTCGCACGCGTGTTCACCCCGCGGCGCATGGCCGCGATCGAGCCGCAGGTGCGCGAATTCTGCGCCCGTTCCCTCGATCCGCTCGTCGGCAGCGGCGGCTTCGACTTCGTGCGCGACATCGGCGCGCAGATGCCGATGCGCACCATCGGCATGCTGCTCGGCATCCCGGAGGACCACCAGGAAGCCATCCGCGACCAGATCGACGAGGGCATGCGCCTCGCCGACGGAGCGATGCCCGACCGCGACCAGAGCTACTCGGTCACGATGGGCTCGGGCTTCGAGGAGTACATCGACTGGCGTGTCGACCACCCCTCCGACGACCTGATGACCGAGCTGATCAACGCCGAGCTCGAGGAGCCCGACGGCACGCGCCGCAAGCTCACCCGCGAGGAGGTGCTCAGCTACGTGGGGCTCATCGCCGCGGCCGGGAACGAGACCACGACGCGCCTCATCGGCTGGACGGGCAAGGTGCTCGCCGAGAACCCCGAGCAGCGCGCCGAGATCGTGGCCGACCCCGGCCTGGTCCCGAACGCGATCGAGGAGCTCCTTCGCTACGAGGCGCCGTCGCCCATCCAGGCGCGCTACGTGACGCGCGACGTCGAGCACTACGGCACGACCGTGCCCGAGGGCTCGGTGATGTGCGTCATCACCGCGTCGGCCAACCGCGACGAGCGGCGCTTCGACGACCCGGACCGCTTCGACATCCACCGCAAGATCGACCACCACCTCACGTTCGGCTTCGGCATCCACTTCTGCCTCGGTGCGGCGCTGGCACGCCTCGAGGGCCGCGTCGCGCTCGACGAGGTGCTCAAGCGGTTCCCGACGTGGGAGGTCGACTGGGACAACGCCGAGCGCGCCCACACCACGACGGTGCGGGGCTGGGAGAGCCTCCCGGTGTTCACCAGGTGAGCGTCTGAAGCGCCATGTCTGGTCGACTCCGCTGCGGCGTCCCGCTCTCCGAGGACGCCTCCGCTGCGTCTCCTACGACTCGGTGAAGATGTCGATCACCGTGGTCACGCCGAACATCTCGGCGAGCCCCTTGCGCACGAACTCGGCGTTCCGCTCGTACGCGACGCGCGCCGCGCGCGGATGGCCGGCCCTGACCTGCTTCAACACCTCGGTCCAGGCGTCGGCGACGTCCTGCTCGAGCTTCACGGCGTAGTCGCGGTCGAGCGCGGCCTGCGTGGCCGTCTCCAGCTCGGCGGCGAGGATCTCGCGCAGCGCGGTCACCAGGACGTGCTCGGTGCGGTTGGTCGCCGTCAACACCGCGACCTCGCTGACGTCGAGCAGCAAGGTGTAGAAGCCCTCGACGTCGCCCACCGCGTCGCGCAGGGTCGTCACCGCGATCTCGAGGTCGGTGAGGTCGTGACTCCCACGTTCGACGGCCAGCCGCTCGACCGCGGCAGCGATGATGCGGTCGCGCGCCTCCCACACGTCGTCGACGACGACGTCACCGATCTGCAGGTAGACGCCCATCCCCATCGCGGCCTGCGAGATCGACGGATGCCGGACGCGCGGTCCGCCACCCAGCCCACGCCTCACCTCCACGAGACCTTCGGTCTCGAGGATGCGCAGCGCTTCGCGCACGATCCCCTTCGACACGCCGAACTGCTCGACCAGCTCGCTCTCGACGGGCAACGCGTCGCCGTCGGAGAGCTCACCCCGCGTGATGGCCTCGCGGTACTCGGCTGCGATGAGGTGCGCGGCTTTCACCTGACGTTCGCCTGTCTGATCGCGTGCGCAGCACATCGGCCGCACACCAGTTGCCTGCCGGTCGCGTCACGGTAGCCCAGCCCGAAAGGGCCCACGATGAGGCGACTACTCTCCGAGAGAGCGATCTCCGGCGCCAACGCCCGGAGACCAGGAGACGCAGCGACCGGAACCCCGGGGGGTACCTGATGGATCTCGACCAGATGATCCTCGTCAGCATCGACGACCACATCATCGAGCCGGCGGACATGTTCGACCGGCACATGCCGGCCAAGTACGCCGACGACGCTCCGAAGTACATCCACGGCGGACCGGATGGCGTCGACCATTGGTCGTACCAGGGCCAGGAGACCGGCTCGGTCGGGCTCAACGCGGTGGCATCCTGGCCGCACGAGGAATGGGGCTTCGACCCGGTGGGTCAGCCCGAGATGCGCCCCGGTTGCTACGACCTCGACCTCCGCGTGCGCGACATGGACGCCAACGGCGTGCTCGCGTCGATGTGCTTCCCGACCTTCGCCGGGTTCAACGGCATGAGCCTCGCCCGCTCGACCGTCGACCAGAACCTCACCAACATCGTCGTCGCCGCGTACAACGACTGGCACATCGACGAGCTCGCGGGCGAGCATCCCGGACGCTTCCTGCCCCTGGGCATCCTGCCGGTGTTCGACTCGAAGGCGATGGTCGTCGAGATCGAGCGCATCGCGAAGAAGGGCTGCCACGCCGTCAGCCTGCCCGAGGCGCCCTACGGCGTCGGGCTTCCCGACTTCGGCGTCCAGGAGTACTGGGACCCGGTGTTTCGCGCCTGCACCGAGAACGACGTCGCGATGTGCCTGCACATCGGCGGCTCGTTCGGGCTGATCCAGCGGCCACCCACGATGACCATCGACAACCTCATCATCCTGGCGCCGCAGCTCTCCGCGATCATCGCCACCGACCTCATCCTCGCGGGCACGTTCGTGCGCTTCCCGACCCTGAAGGTCGCGCTCAGCGAAGGTGGGATCGGATGGATCCCGTTCTTCCTCGATCGGCTCGACCGTCACGTGTGGAACCACATGTGGACAGGGCTCAAGATCGCCGATGTCGACATCACGCCCAGCGAGCTGTGGAACCGCAACTTCCTCGGATGCTTCATCACCGATCCGGCGGCGCTTCGGGTCCGTGACCGGATCGGCATCGACACCATCGCGTGGGAGTGCGACTACCCGCACTCCGACTCCACGTGGCCGAAGTCGCCCGAGATGGTGTGGGGTGAGCTCCAGGCCGCGGGCGCGAGCGACGAGGACATCCACAAGATCACGTGGCAGAACGCCGCTCGCTTCTTCAGCTTCGATCCGTTCGAGCACCGCACGCGGGAGCAGGCGACCGTCGCCGGCCTGCGAGCGACCGCGACCGACGTCGACACCGCCGAGACGAGCAAGTCGACCTACCGCGAGCGCTACTTCGCCGATGCCTCGGCCTGATCGAGGGTGACGTCGGTCTACGTCGACCGCAACGGGGTCAAGCTCCACGTCCTCGACAACGAGAGTGCCGGCACCAAGGTGCCGGTGCTCGCCGTTCCGGGGATGGGCGAGGAGGCCGACGAGTACGCCTGGCTGCTCGACGGGCTCGGCGATCGCCGCGTCGTGATCGTCGACGTGCGCGGCAGGGGGCGCAGCGAGGCACCCGACCACGGCTACACGTGGGAAGACCACTACGGCGACGTCCTGGCCGCGATGGCCGCGACCGGCATCGACCGCCCGATCGCGATGGGCTACTCGCGAGGCACGCCCTACGCGTTCGGCGCCGCCCTCCACGGCACGGCGCCGATACGAGGCTTCGTGATCAACGACTACCAGGCGCGCCAGGTGGGCCTGCCGCCCGACATCCTCGAGCACATGCTGCAACAACGCACGCGTGGCCGGACGCTCGCCGAGCGCATGCCCGAGCACGCAGTGCGCGGCGTCATCGAGGAGAGCAAGGAGATCTCGCTCTGGGAACGGCTGGTCGACCTGCAGTGCCCGGTGCTCGTGATCCGCGGCGGACAACCCGGGTCGCTGATCGACGACGCCACCGTCGAACGGTTCCGGGCCGCGCTTCCCGACATCCAGGTCGCGACGCTCGCCGAGCGTGGGCACGGTCTGTGGGCGCGCGACATCCCGGCCTACCTCGCGGTGCTCGAGCCCTTCCTCGCCGAGGTCGACCGGGCAGAGTCCACCGTCAACCCCCCGACCACACGCGCCTGACTCAGAGGGCGATGCCCACCACGCGGGTGTCGAGGTACTCGGCGATTCCGGCGCGTGCGCCTTCCCGACCGAGCCCGCTCTCCTTCACGCCGCCGAACGGCACCGCGGCCGAGGTCGGGTTGATGTCGTTGATGCCGATCATCCCGTACTCGAGCGCCTCGGCCATTCGCCACGCCCGTGAGAGGTCACGGGTGTAGACGTACGACGCGAGCCCGTAGGTGGTGTCGTTCGCCAGAGCGATGACCTCGTCCTCGTCGTCGAACACCATCACCGGCGCGATCGGCCCGAAGGTCTCCTCCTGGGAGATGACCATGTCGGGGGTGACACCGGTGAGCACCGTCGGCGCCCAGAAGCATCCCCCGTCGAACTCCTCGCCCGTGAGCCGCTCGCCGCCGGCGACCACCGTCGCGCCACGCTCGACCGCGTCGTCGACCTGGCGCTGCATCTTGGCCAGCGCGGCATCGTCGATCAGCGGTCCGACCTGGACGCCCTCTTCGAGCCCGTTGCCGGCGCGCATCTTCTCGACGCGACCGACCAGCACCTCGACGAACCTGTCCGCGATCGAACGGTGCACGTACATGCGGTTCGGACAGATGCACGCCTGGCCCGTGTTGAGGAGCTTCACCAACGCAGCACCCTTCGCGGCATGCTCCGGATCGGCGTCCTCGAACACGATGAACGGCGCATGGCCCCCGAGCTCGAGCGACACCCGCTTGAGCTGGTCGGCACTGCGACGCAGGATCTCCTTGCCGACTTCGGTCGATCCGGTGAAGGAGATCTTGCGGACGGCCCGATTGGCGAGGATCTCGTTCGCGACGGGCACCGGGTCGGAGGCGGTGACGAGGTTCACGACCCCGGCGGGGATTCCCGCCTCCGCGAGCACCTCGAACGTCTCGATCGCACACCGCGGTGTCTGCTCGGCCGGCTTCAGCACGAACGTGCAACCGGCGGCGAGCGCGGGTGCGACCTTCCGCGTGATCATCGAGATCGGGTAGTTCCACGGCGTGATCGCAGCCGCGACACCAACCGGACGTTGCAGCACGAGGAAGCGCTGGTCGGCGCGCGACGACGGGATCGTCTCGCCGTAGACGCGCTTCGCCTCCTCTGCGAACCAGGCGAGGAAGTCGGCGGCGTACCCGACCTCGTTGCGTGCGGCGCGCAGCGGCTTGCCCTGTTCGAGGGTCATCGTGCGCGCGAGCTCCTCGCGCCGCTCGAGCATGACCCGGTGCGCCGCCATCAGGTACGCCGAACGCTCGTACGCCGTGAGCGCCGACCACGCGGGCAGCGCCCGCGCCGCGGCGTCGATCGCTGCGCGCGTGTCCTCGGCGTTGCCGTCGGCGACCTCGCCCAACGACTCACCGGTGGCGGGATTGGTGCTCTCGAAGGTGCGCTCCGAGCCAGACGCACGCCATTCTCCGTCGATGTACAGCATGGACGGACTGTATGCCCTTGCGGTGCGCTAGCACCTGCCCGCGACACCCGACGCGCGGGCCGGCGCGTCGGTCTCAGGTCGATCTCAGCCGACGCGGCGCACCATGGGGCGTCCACGAGCCCCAGCACCATCCCCGACGCACCGAGGTCATCACGTGAGCGACGAGAACGCCGCAGCATCCGGAGAGCCCTCCGAGGCGCCGACGACGCCGGGCCCCAGCGCCGAGGGCGCCGAAAGTCCGACCCAGCCCCAGCCGGCACCGACCGCGCCGTCGGCCGACGAGCCGATCACTGCCGCGCCCGTCGACGAGCCGGTCACCGTGGCCGATCCCCCCGCCGAGGCACCCACGGAGGTCGCACCCCCCGCGGCCACTTCCCCCGGTGCACCGGCGGGGGCGGCTGCGGCGACCCCCGAGGCGCTCCCCGCGACAGCCGCGGCCGCGACTGCCGAGGAGTCGGGAGCCAAGGGACGAGGCGTGTTCATCCCGGCGTGGGTCGCGGTGGTGGTCGGCGTGCTGGTGATCGCGGGCCTCGGTTTCGCGATCGGTTGGATGGCAGCGCCGAACGACGACGGCGTCACGTCGAACGCGGCGGCCACCAGTCCGGCCCAGAACGGGAACAGCAACGGAAACGGCAACAGCAGCTCCAACGGCAACGGCCAGAACGTCCCGAGCACACCCGGCAACGGCAACGACGACAGCTCCGGTGACAGCAGCGGGGACTCGACCACTCCCCCGCTGCCGCGCGGCGCCTACCTCGGCGTGTCGGTCGAGTCGGCGGCGAACAACGGTGGCGCCACGATCGCCTCGGTGGCCGCCGACAGCCCGGCGGCATCCGCAGGACTCGAGGAAGGCGACGTGGTCACGGCGGTCGACGGCACCCAGGTGACCAGCGCGCTCGACCTCGTGCGCCAGATCCGCGAGCACGACGTCGACGACTCGATCACCATCACGTACACCCGCAAT
Source organism: Acidimicrobiia bacterium (assembly GCA_040510575.1). Classification (GTDB taxonomy): domain Bacteria; phylum Actinomycetota; class Acidimicrobiia; order IMCC26256; family DASPTH01; genus DASUMF01. The sequence continues at coordinate 22,257 of JBEVIU010000106.1, forward strand.
GGGAGCACGGACGAGGCGAAGGTCACGCTCGACAGCCGCCCGGCATCGCAGTCCGTCTCCTGACGCTGTCATCCTGATCGCGGGCTCCGCCGCGTAACGTTGACGAGTGGGACCGCAGCGCGCCGACGCCGTCATCGCGGGTGTGAACAAGGCAGGCACGACGTCGTTGTTCGTGTCACTCTCGACGCACCCCGACGTGGCGCCGTCCGCGATCAAGGAGACGCGGTACTTCCTGCCCGCGCGGTACGGCGCTCCGTTGGAGCCGTTCTCGGTGTACGAGGAGTACTTCCACGACGCGGGTGATCGCCCGATCCACCTCGAAGCCACCCCGAGCTACATCTACGGGGGGCGGGCGGTTGCCGACGAGATCGCGAGTCGACTCACCGATCCGCACGTGATCGTGGTGCTGCGCGAGCCGGTGGCACGAGCGATCTCGTTCTTCAGGTACCAGAAGGTACGGCTGCGCCTTGCGCCCGAGCTTCCGATCGAGGAGTACCTCGCCACGGTCGACCGTCTCGGTCCCGATGCCTTTCGCGACCCGGAGAACGAGAAGTACATGGCGTTCGCCGGCGGCTGTTACGCCGACTACCTGCCCGACTGGCTCGACACCTTCGGTACTGGGCGGTTGCACGTCGTGTGGTTCGAGGAGCTCGTGGCCGACGAGGCACCGGTACTCACGTCGCTCGCCGAGTGGCTCGGTCTCGACCCGGCGCGGTTCCCCGAGCACGCGCTGAGTTCCGAGAACCGCACCACCAGCTTCAAGAGCGCGCGCTTGCAGCGGGTCGCCCTGGCGGGCAACGATCGGTTGGAACGCGTGTTCCGCCGTCACCCCGAGATGAAACGGCGCATCCGCAGCCTCTACTACCGCATGAACGGCACCCCCGCGCACGACGAGATCCCCGAGCGCGTGCTCGACCGGCTCGCGGAGCGCTATCGCGAGCCCAACGCGCGTCTCGCTGCGCAGCTCGTGGCGGCGGGCATCGCGCTGCCGGCGTGGCTGGACTCGGAGGCCGACACGGCCGCCGAGTCTGCGTAAGGACCCGAGCTCAGAGCTCGGGCTCAGAGGTCGAGGTCGCCGACCAGATCGGGATCGTCGGGCTCCAGCGTGACGTCGCGCTGGCCAGGGCCCCGCGCCGGAAGCAGGCGCAGCATCCCGAAGTAGGCCCCACCGCCGAAGAGCCCGATCAAGGCCAAGGTGGCGAGCGTCGGGACCCGTCCATGCGGCGACAACAGCCGCATCACGAGCCACGCGCCGGCCCCGAGCACGATCGAGAGCGCCAGGGCGCGCCACAGCGCGTGCGGGAACAGCGGCTGGGCGAGGCGCCGGCGCAGGACGATCCAGAGGATCACCGTCCCGAGCAGGTATGCGACCGAGTGCCCTACCCCGAGCACCACGACCTTGGCCGGCCCGTCGTTCACGGTGAGACCGCCGACCACCATCACCGCCGAGCCGATGATCGCGCTCCCGAACGCGACCAGCGCCGGTGTCCGGCTGTCACCCAATGCGTAGCTGCAGCGGGCGAGCAGCAGGAACGCGCAGTACACGAACAAGCCGATGCCGAGTGAGGCGAGGGCCGCCGCGTAGAGGTCGACGCGGTTGTCGCCCACGTGGATCACCTCCATTGCGGGCTTGGCCAACACCAGGTACGCGGCCGACACGGGCAGGATCAGGGTCGCGGTGCTGTCGAGCGCCCAACGCACGCGGTCGGCGAATGCCGTGTAGTCACCCCGTGCCGCGTCCAGCGACACCTCGGTGAGGGTGGTCGTCTGCACCGGCTGCGCGAGGATCGCATACGGCGCGAGGAACGCGACGAACGCGAACTGGTACGCGACCACGCCACCCGCGACCTGGTTGCCCATCACGATCGACGCGAGCAGCAACAGGCCGACGCCGGCATGCTGGAACACCGCCCACGCGGAGAGTGAGAGCATCCGGCGGAGTTGTGGGTCGGGAGCGCGCAGCGACGGGCGGAACCGGAACCCGCCGCGGATCAAGCCGACGACCGGGACGCCGACGAAGCCGAGCACGCCGAGCAGGCCACCGATGCCGAGGATCAGCTTCTCGGTGAGCGTGAGGTCGAGGCCGGGCTCGGACCCCGCGACGACCCAGAACAGCACCAGCGACGCGACCACGAACACGGTGTTCGCGATCGGTGCGACCGCGGTGATCACGTAGCGCTTCTTCGCGTAGAGGATCCCGGTGGCCACGGTGCCGAGCACGTAGAGCATCACCTGCGGGATGAAGAAGTACAGGAAGAACGTGGAGAGCTCGACCTGCTGATCCAGGATCTCCTGGGTCGGCGCCCCGCTCGACAGCAGGCGCGCGATCTGCGGGGCGAACGCCATCCCGAGCACGGTGACGAACCCCATCGCCACCAGCCCGACGCCGAGCATCCCGGAGGCGAGGCGCTCGGCCCGCTCGTCCTCGCCTGCGTTCAGCAGCCCGACGAACGTCGGCACCAGCACGGCGGACAGCGCTCCGGCAGCCAGGAGCTCGAACAGGACGTTCGAGACCGAGCTCGACGACTGGTAGGTGTTGCCCAGGAAGGTGGTGCCGAGAATCGCCGCGATCGCCCAGACCCGGACGAACCCGATGCCGCGCGAGGTCAACGTGGCGACGCTCATCCGCGTCGCGGCGCGAGTGGGTCGTTCGACCGCCGCCACGTCGCCGAGCCTAAAGCCGCCTGTGGCCGAGTCGCGGACAGCCCGCGCGCGTTTTCGCGTCCGCGCACGGCATCCTGGTGCGAGAAGCTCGCCCACCCGCCCAGGCACGGCTGATCTGGGGGGAACGGCCCGCCGGGCGGGTGGGCGCTTCGCTCCGGCACGCGGCAACCCCGCATCTAGGCTGCCCGCCATGTCGACGAACCACGGCGCTCTCGAACGGGCGGAACGCGCGCTGCTCGAGGAGCAACGACCCCTCACCCGCGAAGAAGTCCTCGCGGTGGCGAACGTGCCGCTCGACGACCTCCCGGCCGTCGTCGCGCTTGCCCACCGGGTGCGCCTCGAGTACTGCGGCCCCGAAGTGGAGCTCGAGAGCCTGATCAACGCGAAGTCGGGTGCGTGCCCCGAGGACTGCGCTTTCTGCTCACAGTCGGTGCGGTACTCCACCGACGTCGACGTGTACCCGTTCCTCGACCTCGACGAGATCCTGGCCGCGGCGCACGCGACGCGCGACGCCGGCGCCACCCAGTTCTGCATCGTCGTTGCGGTGCGAGGTCCGAGCGAGCGCCTGCTCGGCAAGGTGATCGAGGCGGTCGACGCGGTGCAGCGCGAGACGGGCCTCGAGGTCGCGTGCTCGTTGGGTCTCCTCGACGAGGCGCAAGCGGATCGGTTGGCCGCCGCCGGCGTTCGGCGCTACAACCACAACCTCGAAGCCAGCCGGGAGATGTTCCCGCAGATCTGCACGACCCACTCGTACGACGACCGCGTCGCCACCGCGCGCCTCGCGATCGACGCCGGGATGGAGCTCTGCTGCGGCGGCATCCTGGGCATGGGCGAGACGCTCGAGCAGCGCGTCGACTTCGCGTTCGAGCTCGCCGAGCTCGACCCGTGCGAGGTGCCGATCAACTTCCTCATGCCGTCGGGCACGCCGCTCGGCGACGAGCGCCTCATCACACCGCGTGAGGCACTCCAGGCGATCGCGCTGTTCCGACTGGTGCTCCCCCGCGCCTGGCTGCGCCTCGCAGGCGGGCGCGAGTACGTGCTCGGCGAGCTCCAGGCCATGGGGCTCCTGGCCGGCGCCAACGCGCTGATCGTGGGCAACTACCTCACGTCGACCGGCCGGCCGCCCGAGGAAGACCACGCCCTGCTCGAGGCGCTCGGGATGCCCGTCGCCGACGGTCCGGGCGAAGGTCGCTTCGTCGTCGACGCCGCCGGTGCGCACGCCCGGCCCGCACCAGGCGCGCGCGTCGGTATCCCCGTCCGCGCCGAGTAGCTCAGCTCGCCGTCTTCAGGCGCCCCGTGCGCAGGAACTCCTCGCGGGGTCCCGGCAGGTACAGGTCGTACTGGCCGACGAGCACCCAGCACACGAAGATGCCGACGACCTCTTCGATCACCACGATCCACCATGTCGGCAGCAGTGCGTCGTGCGGGAAATCCGTACCGAGGAACGGCCACCAGAACAGGTGATCGTTGGTGAAGGCACCCGAGAGGATGAGCCCGCAGAACACCCCGATCGGTAGGCACAGCCACC
>JBEVIU010000107.1:0-17445 GCA_040510575.1 Acidimicrobiia bacterium
CTCGGGTGGTTCGACCACCTCGCCGGCGGGCGCGCCGTGGCGCGATCGGGCGGATCCGAACCCGCGCGCGAGGTGAACCAGGCGGCGATCGCGGCGATGGCGGAGATCGGGATCGACATCTCGCGCGAGTTCCCGAAGCCGTGGACCGACGAGATCGTGCGGGCCGCCGATGTTGTCGTCACGATGGGCTGCGGCGACGCCTGCCCGCGCTTCCCCGGCAAGCGCTACGAAGACTGGCTGCTGGAGGACCCCGCAGGCCAGAGCATCGACGCGGTGCGCCCGATCCGCGACGAGATCGGCCGACGCGTCCGTGCGCTCCTCGCCAGCCTGGGCGTCGAAGCGACGCCTGCTTGACTGATCGCATGGCGGTCACGATCTACGGCGTCTGCGCCGTCACCTTCATGATGGTCATGTACGCGATGGAATCGCGCGGCCCACGATTCGTGCTCGGGTTCGCGGTCGGCTGCGTGCTCTCGAGCGTGTACGGCTTCCTCTCCGGTGCCTGGCCGTTCGGCGTCGTGGAGCTGATCTGGGCCGGCGTGGCGCTGCGCCGGTACCGTCAACCGCTCACCGCGTGACCGAGTCGGTCGAGCGGCCGCTCTCGACCGGGCTCTGATGCGCATCTTCTTCGACGTCGACCTCACCATCATCGGTCAGGACGGCTCGCTCCGGCCCGGCACGCGACAGCTCTTCCTCCGCCTCGTCGACGAGGGTCACGAGGTGTACGTCTGGTCGGGGTTCGGCGAGCGGTGGGACGACCTCCGCCGTCACGACCTCCACGAGATCGTGCACGGCGTCTACCGCAAGCCGCTGACGCGCATGTACGCGAGTCACGAGGAATGGGGTCTGCCCTTCCGGCCCGACTTCGTCGTCGACGACCATCCGGGGCCCGCGGTGTACATGGGCGGCATCAACGTCGAGCCCTACATCGACCGCCATGCCGCGGCGACCGACAAGGAGATGGACCGCGTCTACGAGGCGATCGTCGTGGCGCTCGAGCGTCGGGCGTGCGATGAAGGCCAGCCCGGCACGTAGCCTGCGACTCGGACCACCCCCCAGGCCCCAGGAGACTCCCATGCCCGGTGTCGGCGACATCGCCCCCGATTTCACGCTCAAGGACCAGGCCGGCAACGAGGTCACGCTCTCGGCGCTGCGCGGCAAGCCGGTGGTGATCGTCTTCTACCCGTTCACCTTCACCGGGGTGTGCGAGGGCGAGCTGTGCGAGATACGCGACAACCCGGGCGCCTTCGAGCACGCCGGCGCGCAGGTGCTCGCGATCAGCTGCGACAGCCGTCACGCACAGCGCGTGTGGGCCGAGCGGGAGGGCTACACCTTCCCGCTCCTCTCCGACTTCTGGCCCCACGGCGCGGTCGCGAAGGACTACGGCGTGTTCAACGACACGCTGGGCTGCGCGAACCGCGCCACATTCGTGCTCGACGCCGAGGGCACGATCACGAGCACCTTCTCGTCGCCCGATCTCGGCACGCCCCGCGCCAAGGCCGAGTACGAAGCAGCACTCGCGAAGGTCGCGTAGCGCCTCCTCGCGTCGACGTTGCCGCGCTCGACCAAGGGCGCGACCTGACGCGATCCACTCAGCTCGGCTTCACCTCGTGTTCGTGCTCGCGCAACGTCGGCGACAACTCGCGCGTCGAGACTGTCGGCATGACCACCTACCGGCTCCGACTCGAGTCTCCGTTCCGAGCTGATGCTCGGGCGGAGACGGCGAATGCGCTCGATGCATTGGGCGGCGACATCATCTCCGTCGACCTGCGCGAGGTCGACGGGCACCGCGCGATCGACGAGGTCGTCGTGATGTTCCCTGACGATCCCGGCAGTCCGACGTTGAGTCGCGCATTGGAGCACGAGCCCGCGACGTTGTTGTCGTCGCAACGTTGCGAGCCGCACGAACCGATCACGCGAGCGCGCGCGTGGGCCGCGGACTCCGACGACGACACCGACCTGGTGGAGAAGCTCTCCTCGGCGTGTCCACTCTCCACGGTGTCGATCCGACCCGCGACGGAAGCGCGCGCGCTGCCCGTCGTGCAGATGGCCTTGGACCGCGGCGGGCCGGTCGCCCTCCGGTGCGCTCCGACTGCGGCGCACCCAGCGCCGAGCGACCGGTCCTCGGCCTGGCTCCTTGCCGTGCCCGACCGGTATCCGGACGCGGACGCGGTGGCGCTGCTCGTCCGTCCGGTCTCCTTGCGATTCACCGCGGGCGAGGCGGCTCGCGTCGGAGTCCTCATGGCAGGCACGCGCTAGCTGCGAGGGCCGCCGCGGGCGGTGAAGGAACCCGAACGTCAGACCCGCTCGTAGCGGTATCCCACACCCCGCACGGTGACGATCCGCTCCGGATGCGTCGGATCTTCCTCGACCTTCGCCCGCAGCCGCTTGACGTGCACGTCCAGCGTCTTCGTGTCGCCGTAGTAGTTCGGTCCCCACACCCGGTCGATGAGCACGTCACGCGTGAGGACCCGGCCGGCGTTGGCGAGCAGCAGCTCCAGGAGCTCGAATTCCTTGAGCGGCAAGGCGACCTGCTCGCCGTGCACGCGCACCTCGTGACGGCCCGCGTCGAGCCGCACGTCACCGATCTCGAGCACCTCGCCGTGGTGCGCGACGGCGCTGCCGTCATCGGCCCGTCCTCGGCGGAGCGCGGCGCGCACCCGAGCGACGAGCTCGCGCAGGCGGAACGGCTTCGTCACGTAGTCGTCGGCACCCACCTCGAGGCCGACCACTGCATCGATCTCGGCGTTGCGCGCCGTCACCATGATGATCGGCACCTGCGACCGCGTGCGCAGCTCACGGCACACGTCGACACCCGAGATCCGGGGCAGCATCACGTCGAGGAGCACCAGTTGTGGACGAACCGCGTCGAACCGCTCGAGCGCCTCCACCCCATCGGCCGCGACCTCGACGAGGAAGCCCTCGCGCTCGAGCGCGACGCGGAGCGCGTCCCGATACGACTGCTCGTCGTCGACCACCAAGATCAAGGGGGCTTCGACCATCAGGCGTGCTTCTGACCGGAGCGGACATCGGGCCGATCACCCGGTCGTGCTGCCGGGAGCGTCAACCGGAACACCGAGCCTGGCCCTTCGATCGATTGGACCGTGACGTCGCCACCGTGCGCCTGCGCGACGTGACGCACGATGGCAAGGCCGAGGCCGGTGCCACCGGTGTCGCGGCTCCGCGCCTGGTCGACGCGGTAGAACCGCTCGAAGATGCGTTCGAGGTCACGGCTCGGGATGCCGATGCCCTGGTCGCGCACCGTGATCGACACGCGGTCGTCGTCGACGCTCGTCGAGACCTCGATCACGCTGCCGCGCTCCGAGTACTTCACGGCGTTGTCGAGGAGGTTGGTGACCGCGCTCACCACTTGGCGGTGGTCGCACACCATCTGCACGTCGGGGCTCCGTTCGTGCGCGTCGAGCCCGATCCCTGCTGCGGCCGCGGCGGGACGGACGCGGTCCAGTGCCTCCTCGACGAGGAGATCGGCGCGCAGCAGCTCTCGCGACGCGGCCTCCTGCACCTCGATCAGGCTGAGATCGAGGAGGTCGTCGACGATCTGGCCGAGGCGGTCGGCCTCCTTGGCCAGTCGTTCAGCGAGGGGACGCGCGACTGCGGGATCGGTCTCGATCGCAAGCGTCTCCGCCAGCAGCTCGAGCGCCCCGATCGGCGTCTTGAGCTCATGACTCACGTTGGCGACGAAGTCGCGTCGAATGTTCTCGACCCGATCGAGGTCGGAGACGTCCTGGATGAGCACGCCTACGCCCAGCTGCACGTCGCTCTCGGTGAGCGGGACGGCACGAACCCGCAACACGGAGCGTGGGGGTCCGAACAGCCGCAGCTCCTCCTCGCAACGTTCGCCGGCGCGGGCCCGCTCCATCAGGCCCTTGATCGCCCGTTCCGCGACCGCGTCGGCATGGCGTGCGTCACGGAATCGGCCCGCGGCCTCATTCCGGAAGACCTCCACCCCATCGCCATCGATCACGATCACGCCCTCGGTGATCTCGGCGAGGGCGGCGGCCAGTCGGTCTCGTTGCAGGCGGGACCGGCGGCCCGTGGCGACCGCGTCGGTCGCCACCGCTTCGAGCTCGGTCGCCGACCGTTGCTCACGACGACGCGTCATGGTGTCCCGTTTCGTCGAGGAGTCCTGCGCAGATTACGGTTCCGGCAGTCCACAGACCCGGAAGGACATGGCGGTGCGGTTCCGGCTCGTCCCTCGCGACGACGGCTTCTTCCCACTCTTCAACGAAGCGGCCGAGAACATTGCCGACTGTGCTCATCGGCTCCGCGAGTTGCTGAACCACTTCGCGGCGGACGGTCCCATCGCAACCGGGGCCCACGACCTGGAGAAACTCGCGAACCGCGTGAGCGATTGCGAGCAGCGGGGCGACGACCTCACGCGCACGATCCTGCGGCGACTCAACTCGAGCTTCGTGACGCCCTTCGACCGCGAAGACATCCACGCGCTCACCGAAGAGCTCGACGACGTGGTCGACGAGATGCAGGCGGCAGCCGACCTGCTCGTGCTTCACCGGGTCGAGAAGCCCCTCCCCGAAGTGCGCGACCTCGCGGACATCCTCGTGAAGGCCGCCGAAGCCAACATCGCGCTCATCGCCAAGCTCCCGAAGCTGCGCGGGCTCGAGCCCGAGCTCGAAGCGATCGGGCGGCTCGAGTCGGAAGCCGATCGCGTGTACCGCCGTTCCGTCGCCCGCCTCTTCGGTGGTGAGTTCAAGGCGTTCGCCGTGCTCAAGTGGAAAGACGTCGTCGAGTCGATCGAAGCATCCGTCAACGCGATCGAGAACATCTCCGACATCGTCGAGAGCATCGTCCTGAAGCACGCGTAGCGCATCCGTGGAAACCCTGGCAATCGTCACCGTCGTGGTCGTCGCGCTCGGCTTCGACTTCGTCAATGGCTTCCACGACGCCGCCAACTCGATCGCTACTGTCGTGTCGACGCGCGTGCTTTCGCCACGGCTCGCCGTGGCCTGGGCGGCCTTCTTCAACTTCGCGGCCTTCCTCGTGTTCGGCACCAAAGTCGCGGACTCGATCGCCAACGACGTCGTCAACCAGGACGTCATCTCGATCGGTCTGATCTTCGCGGCGCTCGTCGGCGCGATCCTGTGGAGCCTCTTCACGTTCTTCCTCGGGCTGCCCACCTCGTCGTCGCACGCGCTCATCGGCGGCATGGCCGGCGCCGCCGTCGCGAAAGCCGGGTTCAGCGTGCTCGTCTGGGAGGGGCTGCGCACGATCGCAGTGTTCATCGTGCTCGCACCGCTCGCGGGCCTCGCGTTCTCGTTCGTCCTGATGGTGATCGTGGCCTGGGTCTCGCACCGGTACCAACGGGTGGAACGGCTCAACAAGGGCTTCCGCGTCGGCCAGCTCTTCTCCGCCGGTGCGTACAGCCTCGGGCACGGCGCCAACGATGCCCAGAAGACCATGGGCGTGATTCTCGCCCTCCTCGTGGCCACCGGAGAAGTGAACAAGGGGTCCGATGTCCCGCTCTGGGTGGTGCTGTCCGCGCACACCGCGATCGCGCTCGGCACGCTGACCGGCGGGTGGCGCATCGTCAGGACCATGGGCACCAAGCTCACCCGACTCCAGCCCGTGGGCGGGATGTGCGCGGAGTCCTCCGCGGCCGGCACGCTCTTCTTCACCTCGGCCGTCGGCATCCCGGTGTCGACGACCCACACCATCACCGGGGGCATCGTCGGCGTCGGTGCCAGCCAGCGACTGTCCGCCGTCCGTTGGGGCGTCGCGCGCCGGGTGGTCTGGGCGTGGGTCTTCACCATTCCTGGCGCGGCGATCGTCGCGGCGGGCGCGTACGCAGTGGTCGCGGCGTTCTGATGCATCGCCGAGCAATCTTCTTCCTCGTTGCGGCACTGGTGTGCGCGCTGTTGGTGCCCGCGACGCCGTCCGGGATCCGATGGTTCTCGGTGATGCTCGCGGCGGTGTACCTCGTGCTCGCCGCCGCCTCCTGGCTCGACAGTTGGTCTCGCGATCGACACGGCGACACGTGATCGGTCGGCGACGATCAGCCGAACCGTCCGGTGATGTACCCCTCGGTGCGGGGATCGCTCGGTGCGGTGAACAGCTTCTCGGTGACGTCGTACTCGACGAGACGACCGACCCGACGGCCCTCGTCGTCGGCCTCGGCGGTGAAGAACGCGGTGCGGTCGGAGACGCGCGCCGCCTGCTGCATGTTGTGCGTGACGATCACGATCGTGAACTCGCGCTTGAGCTCCTCCATGAGGTCTTCGATGCGCGCGGTCGCGATCGGGTCGAGCGCGGAGCACGGCTCGTCCATGAGCACCACGTCGGGCTCGACGGCGAGCGCGCGCGCGATGCACAGCCGCTGCTGCTGACCGCCGGACAACGAGAGGCCACTGTGCTTGAGCTTGTCCTTCACCTCGTCCCAGAGCGCAGCACGTGTCAGCGCGTGCTCGACGATGTCGTGCATTTCCGAGCGTTTGCGACCGTTGAGCTTCGGTCCGTACGCGACGTTCTCGAAGATGGTCTTGGGGAACGGGTTCGGCTTCTGGAACACCATCCCGATGCGCCGGCGCACCTCTGCCGAGTCGACCTTCGATCCGTAGAGGTCCTCACCGTGGTACGTGACCGTGCCACCCACCACCGCGCCGGGGGTGAGGTCGTGCATGCGGTTGAGCGTTCGCAACACGGTGGTCTTGCCGCACCCGGACGGTCCGATGAACGCCGTGATCTCGTTGGCCGCGATGTCGAGCGCGACATCGTGCACGGCGAGGTGGCCGCTGTAGTGCACCTGCAGCTCACGAAGCTGGAAGACGACCTCCCGCTGCTCCTCGGGCACCTCGTCGGTGCCCTCATCGCGGTGGTGCGGCACCACGACGTGGATGCCGTCGGGCGCGCCGTGGGGCGCGCCGGTGTCGTCGGGCAACGTCACCACGGGATCGACAGTAGTGGTCAGGTCTTGGACGGTCTGCATGTCTCTCCCAGGATTGCTCATGCGGGCTGCCGGCGGGCGAAGAAGGCGGTCACCAAGCGGGCGAGGATGGTGACCACGAACACGATCAGGATGAGGGTGAGCGCGGCACCCCATGCCCGATCCTGCGCCGGCGCGAACGGCCGGGTCGCGTTGAAGAAGATCTGCACCGACAGGGCAGTGTTCGGACCGTTCGTCAGGCTCGTGTTGGGTTCCGACGTGATGCCGATCACGAACAACAGGGGGGCGGTTTCGCCGGCGGCGCGCGCGACCGCGAGGAGCGCGCCGCTCACGATCCCTGGCGCGGCGCTCGGCAACACGACGGTCCGGATCGTGCGTACCCGCCGGCTCCCCAGCGCCTGACTCCCCTCGCGCAACTCCCGCGGCACGAGGGTGAGCATCTGGTCCGTGGTGCGGATGACGATCGGCAGCATGAGACACGCAAGCGCGAGCGCGCCGGCAAGCCCGTTCAGCTCCTTGGTGTTCAACACGACGAGCGTGTAGATGAAGATGCCCATCACGATCGACGGAACGCCGGTCATGACCTCGGCGAGGAACCTGATGAGCCGCGCCAGCGGATTCTTCCCGCCGTACTCGTTGAGATAGATCCCGCCGAGCACACCGAGCGGGATCGACATGAGCGCGGCAGCACCCGTGATGAGCAAGGTGCCGACCACTGCCGGCGCCATGCCGCCACCGTCGAGACGCTCGCTGAAGGGAGGGTTCTCGGTGAGGAAAGCCCAGCCGAAGACCTCCATCCCCCGCTGGACGACGTAGACGACGAGGAACACGAGCGGCACGATCGCCACGACGAAGGCGAGGAAGATGAGGCCGCTCGCGACGACGTTGCTGATGCGGCGACGCCTCGAGCGCGGGCCCGGCGTGAGCCGAGAGCCACCCGCGAGCATCGTCGTCGACGCGTTCACAGCGTCGCTCCGGTCCGACGGTCGAAGCGTGCGACCACGCTTCGAGCGAGCACGCCGACGACGACGGTGAGCGCGAAGAGCACGACGCCCATCCCGATCAGTGCCGACCGTTGCTCCCCCGTCGCCTCGTTGAACTGGTTGGCGATGATGCTGGCGAGGCTGTCGCCGGGTCCGAGGATGTGAGCGCTGACTCGCTGGGAGCTCCCGATGAGCAGCGCAACCGCGATCGTCTCGCCGATCGCACGCCCGAGGCCGATCATCACGGCTGAGACCACACCACCGCGGCTGTGCGGGAACACCGAGCCTCGAATCATCTCCCAGCGGGTGGCGCCCAGTCCGAACGCCGCTTCCTTCAACGACGCCGGCGTGGTCGCGTACACCTCACGAGTGATCGAGGTGATGATCGGCACGATCATGATCGCGACGATGATCCCTGCCGTCATGAAGCTCAGGCCGGTCGGGCTCGGTTCGGCGAACAACGTGTCGAGGATGGGGATGCCACTCGTGGCCGACGAGATGTTCGAGTAGAGATCGGCGAGCGGTTGGGTCAGCACCGCGAGGGCCCACAATCCGTACACGACCGACGGGATCGCGGCCAGGAGGTCGACCGTGTACACGATCGGCTTGCGGAACGGGCGCGGCGACACCTCGGTCACGAAGAGGGCGATCCCGATGCTCACGGGGACCGCGATCAGGAGCGCGATGATCCCGACGAGGAAGGTGCCGTAGATCATGGCTCCGGCGCCGAACTCGCCCTTCGCCGGGTCCCACGTCGTGGAGAAGACGTTGAGGCCCTCCGCGCTGAACCAGGGCCATGCCTCTCTCGTCATCGTCACGGCGATCAGCCCCAGGATGACGAGCACCAACAGGCCGCTTGCGAGGGCGACCCACTTGAACAGACGGTCGGTGATGATGCCGGGGGGACGACGACCCTGGCCCAGCCCCGGAGGCGGGACGCGTGGTTCCTGCTCGCGGGGCGGGGCGATCACTGCCATGGAAGTCCGGACTCTACGAGTGGTGGGAGCGACCAGCCACGGGGCGGGCGAGAGGGGGGAGGCCCGCCCCGCGGTCCGGTCGCTCGAAGGGTCAGGGTCAGGTCGCCGGGACGACGATCTCCTTCACTTGGGCCTTGGCCTGCTTCAGGAGCCCCTTCGGGAGCGGTGCGTAGTCAACCGACGATGCCAGCTGCTGCCCATCGCCGTAGATGTAGTTGAGGAAGCCCTTGATCGCGGCGCCCTTGTTGGCGTCGCTCTGGGTCGTGTACACCATGATCCAAGTCGGCGACGTGATCGGGTACGCCGTCGCCCCGTCCGAGTTGATCGGGTCGTACGTCAGGTCGGCGTTGATCGACGCACCGTTCGCGGCTGCGCTCGCGCTCTCGATCGATGGCGCGATGTACTTGCCGGTCGAGTTCTTGACCGACGCAAAGGTCAGGTCACTGGCCGTCGCATCCGAGAAGTCGACGTACCCGATCGCACCGTCGGTGCTCTTCACCAGCGTCGCGACGCCCGTGTTCTGCGCCCCGCCTTGCGTGCTCGCCGGCCACGACACGGTCGAGCCGGTGCCGAGCGTCCAGACGGAAGGCGCGGCCTTCGTGAGGAAGTTGGTGAAGTTGGCGGTGGTGCCGGACGAGTCCGACCGGTGCACCACGGTGATCGTGGTGCTGGGCAGCTTGGCCTTCGGGTTCTCTTCCTTGATCGCCGCATCGTTCCAGGTCGTGATCTGCGTCTGGAAGATCTTCGCGATGGTGTCGGCCGACAGGTTGAGCTTGCTCACGCCGGAGACGTTGTACGACACGGTGATCGGCGCGACCACGGTGGGGAAGTACATGAAGGGTGCCGGCGGTTGCGGCTCGGTCGCCTTGTACGGCGCGTCAGTGCCGCCGAAATCCGTCACCTTGTTGAGGAAGTCGGTCCGACCGGCACCCGAGCCGGTCGGCTGGTAGTTGACCGTGACGGACTTCTGGGCCTGCTTGAAGCCGCCTTGGATCACCTGGATGAAGCCGTACTGGAACGACGAGCCGCTGCCGTTGAGCGTCGCCGACGAGAGCTTCCCGCTGGAGCTGGCCGCGGAAGCGGTGCCGATCAGGAGCACCGGCAACGCGAGCGCTGCGAGCAGGATGCCGCAGCGGCGAACGAGCGAACCACGCATGTGGATGTTCCTCCTGGAACGATGGATGTGCATGTGCCGCGGAGCGTACGGAGGAGGGTTAGCCAGGCTCTGACCACGTCGTGGCGGAAAGGTGAACAGCGGGCAAACAGTCGTGGTGGGTGCTCCGTGTCGGCCGTCCGCACGGGGATGATGCCTGCGTGACCCAAACGCACGATGCAGTCCAGGCCCGCATCGGCGATGTCGGCGTCGACGTCGTTCGTCTGGGTGCCCTCGCCACCGGCGCGATCGGCGCTGCCACCGCGGCGCTGACCGCGGGCGACCTCGTGGAAGCTGACCGGGTCATTGCCGACGACGATGCTGTCGACGCACAACGGCACGCCATCGAAGACGAGTGCCTACGGCTGCTCGGCACGGGGTTGCTCGACGCAGAACTGCGGTTCGTCGCCACCACGCTGCGGGTGGCCCACGAGCTCGAGCGCACGGCGGATCTGATGGTCAACGTGGCTCGCACCGCGTGGCGACTCTTCCCTCACCATCTCGCACCGCCCGTCGCCGGGCTCCTCGAGCGGGTCGGACGCCAAGCGACGTTGCAGATCCGCGTCGCGGTGAACGCGTTCGTGGATCGCGACATCGCATGTGCCGCCGCGCTGGCCGACATGGACGACACCCTCGACGCGATGCACGACGCGCTGCTCCGCCATGCGCTCACACCGGCACCACCTTCGGCCCTCGTGTCGACACACGCCGGGGCTCGAGCGCCCGGCGACGACACGTCGGTGGTGCAAGCGGTGCAGCTCGCGCTCGTGGCCCGTCACTACGAACGAGCCGGCGACCATGCGGTGACGATCGCGAGTTGGGTGCCGTTCGTCGTGACCGGCGCCCGCCGATGACGCTGCGAAGCTCTCGGCCGAAGACTGGTACGCGGAGGGTGTGGGGCTCGGGAAGGGGGGATTCCCCGGCCCCACACACTCCGCCGTCGCCCTCCGGGCCACGCACTAGCCCGATCGAGGACTCCGCCTGCCGACCCGTCCGCCTGTGCCTGATGGGGGGATATCAGGAACGCAGCAGATCGAATCGGTGTGATCATCAAGTTAGGGATGCCCTGTTTCGACCGTGTTGCCTCGGCGTAGCGCGCGGGTGAACGAGAAGGGAAGATCAGGTGGCGGGGCGGGCGACCTGAACGGAAAGCCCGAGCCAACGGGCACACTGGAACGACTCGAACACCCGGGAGACACCGTGACGACCACACCCATCCCCGAGAGCGACGCACCCGTCGACGCGCGCAAGACCTTCCACGAGCAGCTCGACGACCTTCGCTCCGACGTGATCCGCCTCGCCGCGCTCACCACAGAGCAGATCGCAGGCGGCACGCAGGCGTTGCTCGACGGCGACCTCATCGCCGCCGAGCACGTGATCGAAGCCGACGACGCGATCGACGAGCTCACCCACTCGATCGAGGACCGCACGTTCCTCACCCTGGCGCGTCAACAGCCGATCGCCAGCGACTTGCGCTTCCTCGTCACCGTGATGCGCGTCGCGCACGAGCTCGAGCGCAGCGCCGACCTGATGGTGAACGTGGCGAAGACGACCCGCCGTCTCTATCCGCACCAGCTCGATCCGAAGCTGCGCGGGATCATCGACCGCATGGGCACGCAGGCGAGCGTGCAGACGCGCGTCGCAATCGACGCGTTCGCCGACGAAGACCCGGACCAGGCGGCCGCGCTCGCCGACATGGACGACGCGATGGACGAGCTCACGAAGAGCCTGTTCCGTCACATCCTCGCCGGCGACGGCACCGACGAAGGCGCGGTGCTCCTCGCGGTGCAGATGGCGTTGGTGGGTCGCCACTACGAACGGACAGCCGACCACGCAGTGACGATCGCGGAGCGGGTGCGCTTCATGGTGACCGGCGTGCATCCCGCGGTCGAGGACGACGCGATCTAACTGGTTCTCGCGCTAGCTGGTTTCCTCGTCGTACCCGAGGTCCCAGTCGAGGATCAGGTGCTCGCGCTCCGCGTCGCGCGCCACGCGCTCGCGGTTGCGGCGGAACTGCGGGTCGTGCGGCGGGAGCAGCTGGAGACGGGCGAGCGCACGCTGCCGGAACTCATCGATCTTGCGGCCGTCGCCGAAGATGCCGTGCACGTCCCAGTGGGGCGACACGGGGCCGAGGTAGACGACCTTCACGTGCCCTTGGGGCGGGATCTCTTCGAGTGCTTCGGGCTCCATTGCCATAGTCAGGCCAGGGTACCGCTCAGCTCGTTCCGGGGTCCTCTTCGAGGGTGACCCGCAGCGTGACCTTCTCTCCGTCGCGCTCGACGACGACGTCGACGGTCTCCCCCACCTTGTGCTCACGGATCGCCGGGCGCAGCTGCTCCCACGAGGTCACGGGGCTGTCGCCGATGCTCACGATGACGTCACCGGTGCGCATCCCGGCGCGCGCAGCGGGTGTGCCCTCTCCGATGTTGCGCACGAACGCGCCTGCTTCGGTGGACTCGGTGTCGATGGTCACGCCGAGATAGGCGGGACGGTTCCCGGCGCGGAGCGCGTCGATGATCGGCTTGGCCTGCGAGATGGGAATCGCGAAGCCGACGTTCTGCGCACCCGACGGGTCGGCGATCGCAGTGTTGATGCCGATCACCCGACCCTGCGAGTCGACGAGCGGACCACCCGAGTTGCCCGGATTGATCGCGGCGTCGGTCTGGATCGCGCCCGACAGCGCGGTGCTACGGCTCGTCGGCACGGTGCGATCGAGCCCCGACACGATGCCGCGTGTCACGCTGAGGCCACCCTCGAGCGCGAGCGCGTTGCCGATCGCGACCACGTCGTCGCCGACCTGCACCGTGGTGGAGTCGCCCAGCGCGATGGTGGGAAGGCCGGCCGCGTCGACGTGCAGGACGGCGAGGTCGCTCCCGACGTCGTTGCCGAGCACGCGTGCCGCGAGCGACGTGCCGTCGGAGAAGCGAGCTTCGATCGTGGACGCGCCTTCGACGACATGGTTGTTCGTGACGATCACGCCGTCTTCGGAGATCACGAAGCCGGTCCCGGCGCCCCCACCGGTCGCGGGGCCGCCATCGGCCACGACCGCGACCACCGCGGGAACGTCCTTGGCCAGGATCGCCGCGATGTTGCCCGTGCGGGCGACTTCGCTCGACGGCCGGGTGATGACCTGGGTGGACCCGACGGTGTTGGTCGCGGGGTCGTCGTCGAGGGCGAGGAACAGGCCGCCGGCCACGAGCGCTCCGACCAGACCGCCCGCAATCCCCGCGAGCACCGCGTGGCGGATGCCGTGTCGATCGCGCGCAGCGCTGGCGTTCGGGTCGTCGGCACCAGCGTCGGTGTCGGTGTCGGTGTCGGTGGCGTCAGCGGCGGTCGTATCGTCGCCGGGCGGCGGCACCGGGTCGACGTGCCAGGACGGCGGGGGCGGCGGCATGGCCTGCCCGAGTGACCAGGGTGCCGGCGGCCCCGGTGCCGGTCGACTGGCGGGAGCGACCTGCCCCGAGGAAACCGGCGCCGAGGAGAGGGGTCCGGCGCCAGTCACCTCGGGTGAGCTGGCAGCCACCTCAGATGAGCCGTCGGCACCCGACGGCACCGTCGGATCCTCTGGTTCACCAGTGCCCGCAACGCCTTCCGGCGATTCGTGCTGCTCGCTCACGGGTCCTTCTCAGGGGTTCGGAAGCGCTCGACGGGCGAGGTGGCTGCGTTCGTTCTGTGCCGGCACAACGCTGACGGCACCCGAATCGTTCCCAGCCAGCCCCTCCGTCGAACCCCGGCGGCGGACGAGGGGTCCACATCGCTCGGGGTTCTGCGCCTACGGTGGGCCGTCGATGACGGTGACTGTTCAGTTTCAGTCGGTTCTGTCAGGCTATGGGAACCACGAGCTCGTCCCGACCGTTGAAGAGGCATCCTCCTCATACACCGAGCACTCACCGAGGTGCGCATGGACGACCTGACCCCCATCCCCGACCACAGCGAACAGCAGTGGATGCTGAAGGCCCACTGCCGTTCGCTCGCCGCGGCGAAGTTCTTCCCGTCCGACGGCGTCGGCGTCGACCGAGCCCGCCGCATCTGTGCGGAGTGCTCCGTGCAGCCCGAGTGCCTCGAGTACGCACTCACCTACCGCATCGATCACGGTGTGTGGGGTGGCGCGTCCGAGCGTGAGCGTCGTCGCATCGCACGCCGTCGCCGCGTCGAGGGCACCGAGTCAACCCCCGTTCCCGTCAGCTTCGCCACGCACTAGCTCCACCGCACCACCAGCACCGCCGCAACACCCAACTGGCGTCAAAAGAGCGGGATTGTTCCCCTCTTTTGACGCCAGTTCGCGTTGGGAGGTGCCCCAAGTTCGCGTTCAGTGGCGCGGCGCGGGTGGGTCAGTCGAAGCCGAAGGGGCCGAGCACGAAGTCGACGACCTGCTCGGCGGTGCTCGGCTCGGCGCGTAGACCTGCGATCGAAGCCCGTAACACGTCGTCGGGAGCGTCGGACGCGCAGGTGAACACCACGCCGTCACGCTCCCACACCACCACGTTGCCCATGGGCTGGGTGTAGCTCCGCGCCCGTGCGCCGTCGACCGTGGTGTCGGTGCCACCGGCGGGCAGCGCGTCCCAGTCGAGCTCACCGCGCTGCTCGAGCACGGACAACGAGAACAGGCCGTCGGTGTACACGAGCTGGATCCCGCCGTCGTGCGCCGCTGTGCTGACCAACACCGCGCCTGCACCCGAGCGCTCGGGGGCGTGATAGCCGTCGGGCACGTCGTTGATGGCCTTCGCGGTGCGCGACGGCGTGCTCGGTGTCGTCGCGAGACCGGCCGCGGCGATCGCAGGATCGAGATCGAGCGACACGAAGCGGAAGGCGCGCTCGACCGTCCCGTCGCGAGCCACGACCTGGCGCTCGAGCAGCAGGTGCGTGGCGTCGTCGATCACCAACCGTTGCGCGGCGGTGCCGTCGGCCCGAGACGCCACCACCATGGTGGCTGCCCGGTCCTCGACCGTGGTGGGTCGCAGGGTCAGGTGCCACTGGGCATCGGGGGCGGGGCGGTGCTTCGGGTCGGGCACCTCCGGCGTGCTCGACCAGCCCAGCTCGTCCTTCACGAAGGTCTGGCCGTCTTCGTCGAGCACGATTCGTCCGTTCGAGCTCACCTCGAGCACACCGTCGACCGAGTGGACCTCGACGGTGGCGTGCTCACGCTTGCCCGAGGATGACCGCCAGGTGACATCGACGACACCGGAGAAATCGGTCTGGCTCGCCGCGGCGCGCATCTGCGAGATGAGGCGCGCGCCCGCACTCGGGGTCGACCCCGCGTTCGCGTTCGACCAGGTGCCGACCACCGCGAGCATCCAGATCGCGAGTGCGCCGACGGCAAGCCGCCGCGTCGTGCTCGACATCGGCGCTCCCGACATCGGCGCGCTCGCCACCCGGGTTGCCGCCTCGGTGGTTCCCCTCATCGGGGCTCCCGGTCGGGTCCGAGCGGCACGAGGCCGCTGATCGGGTCGCCCACCTTCGCACTGGTGGCGCCGTGGCTCGTCGCGACCGCGGCAACGTTCGGTCGCACCTGCGAACGGCCCGGGATCATGAACATGGCGACGAGCGACGCGGCCACTGCAGCGGCGCCCGCGATCCACGCCACCGCGCGTCGACGGCCGCGGTTGCCGGTCGCGGCGCTGATGGGCACCACGTTCGGCTCGGCCTCGACCGTCTGCTCCGGCTCCGGCACCGCGATCGCGGGCTGCGCCTCGACCGCGGTGGTGACCCCGGTCCAGAAGCCGGCGGGCGCCTCTCGCGTGCCGAGCGCGCGCACCGCGTCGCGGGCGACGCGCACCGCGTCGAGCTCGTCGCGCCACTCCTGGGAATCCGCGAGTCGAGCCTCCACGAACGCGCGCTCGTCGTCGCTCAACTCGTTGTCGAGGTAGCCCGACACCAGGGTGAGGTCGTCGTCCGAACCAGCAGGGCCGGTCGGCGGCGGAGTCCCGATCACGTCGGGGCCGTCGGTCATGAGCCGGTGATCCCTTCCGCGGTGAGCGCAGTCCGCAAGAGGCGGCGGCCCCGGTGGATGCGCGAGCGCACCGTGCCGATCGGAACGCCAGTGCTGGCTGCGATCTGCTCGTACGACAGATCGCTCACATCGCAGAGCACGACCGGCACCCGGAATTCCTCAGGCAACGCGAGGAGCGCCTGTTCGACTTCGGTGGAGAGCCCGGTCGGCACCTCGTCGGCCGCCGGGGAGGGAGGCAGGACGCGGCCCGGGTCGTCGGGCAGGGCGTCGGTCGGACGCCGTCGCTTGCGCCGTACCTCGTCGAGGAACACGTTCGTCACGATCCGAGCCAACCATCCCTGGAGCGATCCGGGCTCGTACCGTTCGAGGCCCCGTCGGATCCGGAGCAGCGATTCCTGTACGAGATCCTGGGCTTCGTCGTCGTTGCCGGTGAGGCGATACGCCACGTTGTAGAGGAAGCGCCCGTAGTCGCGCGCGACCTCTTCCCACGTCGGAACGCCTTCAGTCATCGACCAGAACGACGCGAGCTGCCATCGCGGTTCCCGGATCGGCAAGACCCGGCCGCTGGCTCGGGTCGGACGGCCCTCGACGGGGCCGCGAAAGCGGAGCTACGAGCTGGTGGGCTCGGAGTCGTCGGCGCTGTTCGCGCCCTCGTCGATGCCCTTCTTGAACTCGTTGCTCGCCTGCCCGAGGGACCGGGCGAGCTTGGGCAGCTTGGTGCTGCCGAAGAGCAGGAGCACGATGGCGAGGACGATGATCAGCTCGGTGGGGCCGATGTTCATGAGGCCAACCCTTTCGAAGGGACCACTGCAGGCTATCGCCCGCTCGACCCGGGTTCGGTTGCGAGGTCCTCGGGTTCTCGGTGGAGTGGCAAATGACCGGTTTCACCCTGCCGAGCGCCCTGCGGTTTCGCGAACGTCGTCGAGCTCGAGCGCGTGCGCGAGCACCTCGACGTCGTCGGTGGTCGTGATGGCGAAGGGCACCGCGCCCACGCCGGCGACGATCGTGTCGACCCCGAGCTCGCCCCATCGTGCGACCTGCTCGCGCACCTGCTCGACGGTGCCCACCAGGCGGCCGGCGCGCCACTGATCGAGCGTCATGCCGTCGAGCACGCCGCGAGGGGTGAGGTCGACGAGGCGTCGGAACCGCTGCTCGAGGTCAGCTTCGCTCTCACCGCACAGCGCGTAGAGCCCGAGCGACCGGCTGACGGTCGCGGGATCGCGCTCGATGCGCTCGCACGCGCGCTCGAGCACGTCGACGCGTTCGCGGTAGTCGTCGAAGGTCCACGCCCAGCAGGTGTTCCACCCGTCGGCCAACTCGGCCACGACGCCGAGCAGTCGATCACCTTTGCCGCCGACGATGATCGGCGGTGTCGGGCGCTGGCGTGACGCGGGCTCGTTGTGCGCACCGAACGCGCCGTGGTAGCGGCCGTCGTACGTGAACGGCCCGCCATCGAGGAGGCC
>JBEVIU010000108.1:0-6481 GCA_040510575.1 Acidimicrobiia bacterium
ACGCCGCATACGAACGGATGCTGGCGCGGGTCGAGCGCTCGCGGGTGCCCGGGGCCCGCGGTCGGGTCGCCGTGTTGCACGCCAGCGCGCCGAGCGAGGCCGACCTGTTGTGTGCCCGACTCCGACGGGACGATTCACTGCAGTTGTTCGTGAACGAGTTCGGGCCGGTGATGGAGGCGCACACAGGACCGGGGCTCGTCGGCCTCGCGTGGTGGTGGGACCCGACGCCCTGAGCGACGACGGCTCACACGAGGCGCGTGCCCGCCTCGACCGCATCCACGACGGCGTACGTGCGTTGGGGCCGCTCGATCCCCTTGAGCAGGTGCTCGCCCCGGTCCACGAACGCAACGCCGTGGAGATCGGCCGCCGCGGCGCGAATCGACTCCGACACCAGGATCTCGTCGGGCCCGGTGAGGTCACAGATGCGTGCGGCAAGGTTGACGGGGCCCCCGAAGATGCGCGGGCCGTCGACGATGACTTCGCCGCCGTGCACCGCCAAGTGGAGGTGCAGCCCGGTCGCCGGGACATCGGCGGCACAACGCCGCGCGGCCGCGATCGCGCGTGCGGGCGACGGGAACAATCCGATCAAGCCGTCGCCGAGGTTGATCCCGGTGACGACGGAGCCTCCCTGCGAGACGATCGCGGATCTCACGAGCATCTCGACTTCGCGTGCAACGGCGCGGTAGCGCGTGGCGCCGAGCTCTTCGGTGTGTCGCGTCGAGTCGACGACGTCGCTGAAGAAGATGAACACCGACTCGACGGTCGAGCCGTCATCGCGAGCTGGTGCGCGCGTGCCGCGGCCTCCGGTGAGCTCCTCGGCGCGCTCGAGATCGGGCACCATCGCGAGGCGCTCGAAGGTCTCCGACGCGCGATCGACGAGCGCGCGAGCACCCCGGTGGTCGCCGCGGCGCGACAGGATCGTCGCCAGGTCGACGCGGGCGCGGGCAACCTCCGGCGCCGCACCGATGCGCTCGCCGACGTTGATGGCCTGCTCGAGGTGCACGACCGCCCTTCCCTCGTCGCCCAGCTGATCGGCCGCGACGCCGCGGAGTCGGGGCACCAGCATCACCAAGCCGCTCGTGAGCACGCCGCCGCGCGCGTCGATCGAGTCGAGCAGCGCGTCGACGCGCGCGAAGTCGGTGACGGCACCCTCGCGGCGCGCGATCTCGACATGGGCGGCGGCCCACCCGTCGACTCCCACGGCAGGCGCTCGCGGCAGCCGCGGCAGCGAGCTGCCTTCGGTCGCATGGCCGCGCTCACACGCGTCGACGTAGCGCGCCATGAGGCCGATCGTCATCATGGCCACGTCGTCGGCGCTCTCCTCCCACGTCTCCAGCGCCGTCCGCGCCGCGGCCCAGCGACCGCGCGCCACATGGGCGGCCATGAGCGCCGGCAGGTAGAGCCCCGCCGCCCACGGGTACCCGGACAGCCGTTGGATCAACAGGGCCTGATGGGCGTACTGCTCGGCCGCGTCGAACTCGCCCCGCGCCACGGCGAGCTGCGTGAGCGCTGCGAGGGGGAGACCCCCTTCCAGCGGGTACTGCGCGCGCTCCGCGGCGGCGAGGCACTCGTCGGCGCGCGCCTGGACCTCGTCGAGGCGCCCGAGCCACGTCAGCATGATCGGTACCCGGAAGGACGGGCCTCCCGCGAGCAGCGTGGTGCTCGCTGCCGCGCGTGCGTGTGCAGTGCCCTCCTCGAGCGCAGCGAGCGACTCGTGCAGGTCGTAGCGAGCCCACAGCGGCACGAGCAGCGCTGTGGTTGCACGCGCGTACGTCTCGTGGTCGTCGACGCGGTCAGCGATTGCCATCGCGCGACGTGCCGCGGCCTCGGCGCGGTCGACGTCGCCGTCGACCCAGTACGACTGGGCGAGCTCGACGAGACCTTCGGCCGCGAGGTCGGGCCGCGCGTCCTCGATGACGTCGACGAGTTGCTCGAGCGGTCCGCGGTCGCGCGCAACGTGGAGCAGGTCCTGGTTCCCGGCACCACACCGGATGCGCCACGAATGGAGATCCACGAGTGCGGCCGGGTCACCGTCGGTGCCCAGGAGGTCCATGGCCCCCTCGAAGCGTGCGACCGCGCGCGGGAGATCGAGGTTGGCGCGATGGCACAGGCCGGCGAGGCGCTGGAGTGCCACGGCGTCGTCGCGCGAGCTGTCGGAGGGCGCCGCACCGATCGCTGCCTCGTAGCACCGGGCCGCCTCCGCCCACGCGGTGACGGCCATGGCGTCGTCGCCCGCGCGTCGGGTGTACTCGAACACCAGATCCCGATCCGTTGCACCTTCGGACTCGATGAGGTGGTGCGCGATGCCGCGCACCGCGCCGCCTCCAGCGCCGTCGGACCGCTGCGCGAGAAGGGTCGTTGCGATCCGAGCGTGGAGCTCGCGCCGCGCCGCCGGACTGATCTGCTGGTGCAGGGTGTGCGTGTAGAGGGGATGCACGAACGCGACCGTGCCGTCGGCGAGCGTCACCACCCCGGCGTCGAGCGCCTCGGTGAGTGCATGCTGCAGCACGTCGGGTTCGAAGCCGGTGACCTCGCCCAAGAGGCTGGGGGTGCAGTCGGGCACGAGCAGCGCTGCCGCATACATCACCGCCCTCGTCGGCGCGTCCAGCTCGCGCAGGCGCGCGTCGATGGCGGCCACGAGTGGGTGGCGGGTGCCCGACGCGGTTGCGACGCCGTCGACATCGCGACGCGCCAACGCTTCCACCAACAATGGGTTCCCACCGGCAGCGGCTGCCAGCCGGCGCGCCTGGTCGACGCTGATCGTCGGTTCGACCTCGCGAGCGAGCTCCGTTGCCTCGAGGGGCGTCAGCGAGTGCAGGCGAATGGTCGCGGCACGCGGGTCACCCCGGAGTCGCTCGATCCCGGCCGCAGCACGCGCGTCGGGATCACGACGCGAGGTGACGACCGTGAGCAACGAGACCGCTTCGTCGTCGAGCCGGAACAACACGTGTCGCAACAGATCGACGGTGGCCTCGTCGGCCCAGTCGATGTCGTCGACGAACAGCACGACGAAGTGCTCGCGTGCCTCCTCGATGACGAGCCGCGTGAGCGCGAGCAATTGGCGTGTCCGCTCGTAGTCGTCGACGGTCGGCGAGGCGTCCCCGCCCGGTCGGCCGTCGAGGCCGGCGATCCGTTGGAGGAGGTCGAGATCACCTCGATCGTCGACCCGAGCCGCGACCCGATCGGCGAGGTGCGCGAGCAGGCCGTCGCGCAGGGGAAGGTAGGCGAGGTCGAGCTGCTCGTAGCAGCGGCCGCGGATCACGAGCGCGCCGGTGGCGCGTGCCTCTTCGAGGAGCGTCTGCACGAGTCGCGTCTTGCCCATGCCGGCCTCTCCCTCGACGAGCAGGAGGTGGCCGTACCCGTGGAGGGCGAGCTCGAGGCGCGCCCGGAGCCATGCGAGCTCCTGGCGACGCCCGACGAACGACGTCGACCACTCCGGTGAGAGCCCGAACGTGGTCATGACAAGGGGAGCTCGCGATCCGCGCGACCCGCGTCGCGCTCGGTGTCCGATGGGCGGGCGCTGCGTTGCAGCGTCGCGCGTCGGCTCGTTGATCTGCAATGGCAACGCGCCGTTCGAGGGCTCACGCGCCTGAGCGGAAGCCTCGCCACTGAGCGTGTTCGGTCCACCGCGCGTGGCGGGCTAAATTTGTGGAAATGACTGCCCCTACGTGGTCGACCGACGGCTTCATGTCGTCGCTGGCGGGTGCGAGCGAGCACACGCGCACCGCATA
Organism: Acidimicrobiia bacterium; assembly: GCA_040510575.1. Lineage (GTDB taxonomy): Bacteria > Actinomycetota > Acidimicrobiia > IMCC26256 > DASPTH01 > DASUMF01. The sequence continues at coordinate 3,732 of JBEVIU010000108.1, forward strand.
CCGCCACGATGTCGATGAGTTCATCGCGTGGGCCGAGCGGGGCGATCTCACGCCGCCCGACATCGACCACCGGGTGCTGCGCCGTTACCTCGGGTACCTCGACACTCGCGGCTTCGCGCGCACGACGATCGCGCGCAAGGCTGCCGCGGTGCGGGCCTTCCTCCGATCGCTCCACCGCCACGGCGTGATCGACACCGACCCCGGTCGTGGGCTGCGCACACCGAAGGGGGTGGCGCGCCTGCCGCGCGTCGTGCGCGCCGAGGAAGCCGGCGCGCTCCTCGACCGCGCCGCGGTGGCGCTCGCGACCGACGAGGACGGAACCACCGACGTCGACCTCGTGCAGCACGCCGTCAACCAGCGCGACGTCGCGTTGCTCGAGGTGCTGTACGGCGCCGGGCTGCGAGTCGGCGAGGCCTGCGCGCTCCGGCGCGGCGACTGCGATCTCGCACGCGGGCTCCTCACCGTGCACGGGAAGCGCTCCAAGATCCGGCGGGTCCCGGTCGGTGAGCCGGCTGTCGACGCCCTCGAGGTGTGGTTGCGTGAGGGTCGCTCGCAACTCGTGACCGCCGACACGCCACCCGACGCGGTGTTCCTCAACCGCCGCGGCCGGGAGCTCACCACCCGCGACGCCCGACGCGTGCTCGACCGCCATACCCTGGCCGACGGTCGTACCCTCCACCCGCACGCGCTCCGGCACGCGTACGCTACGCACCTGCGCGAGGGAGGGGCCGACCTGAGGGCTGTGCAGGAGCTGCTCGGCCACGCCGATCTCGCCACGACCCAGATCTACACCCACGTCACCCGCGATCGCCTGCGGGCCGTCTACGAAGCGACGCATCCCCGTGCCTGACGACACCGTTGCCCCCGACGCGATCGCCGCGCTCTGGACCGACTACAAGTCCAACAACACGCGCGAGGCGCGCGAGCGCCTGATCCTGCACTACTCGCCATTGGTGAAGTTCGTCGCCGGACGTGTGGCTGCGGGGTTGCCGCAGAACATCGAGCAGTCCGACCTCGTGAGCTACGGCATCTTCGGGCTCATCGACGCCATCGACAAGTTCGATCCCGGTCGCGGGTTCAAGTTCGAGACCTACGCGATCTCGCGGATCAAGGGCGCCATCATCGACGAGCTGCGGTCGATCGACTGGGTGCCGCGCTCGGTGCGGGCGAGGGCACGCGCCATCGAGCGCGCGTACTCGAAGCTCGAGAACGAGCTGCGCCGCAGTCCCGAAGACGAAGAAGTTGCAGCCGAGCTCGAGATGACCACCACCGAGCTCGCCAACGCGCTCTCGCAGATCTCGCTCACCGGTCTCGTCGCGCTCGACGAGCTGCTTCAGGCGAACTCGAACGAGAACCGCGGGAGCGCGACGGTGAGCGACACCATCTCGGACGCGACGCACGATCCGGTCGCGTCCTACGAGGTGGACGAGATGAAGACCCTGCTTGCCGACGCGATCAACCGCATGCCTGATCGCGAGCGGCTCGTGCTCACGCTCTACTACTACGAGGGCCTGACGCTCGCGGAGATCGGCAAGATCCTCAACGTCACCGAGAGCCGGGTCTGCCAGATCCACACCAAGTCGATCCTGCAGCTGCGCGGTCGCATGACCGACCCCGACCGCGAGACGGGACCCGTCCGCTACTAGTACGAGCGTCTGCAAGCGGTCGGTCGATCGCGACGAACCTCTTGGCAGCGACCGCGCTGCTCGGTACCATCGGTCCACTTCTCCGCCGCTTCCCCGTGTCGTGATGTTCTCCGACCACGGGGTTGCCGATGAGATCTGCTGCGTTCGCTGTCCTCGCCGTCGTGGGCGCGTTGGTCGCGCCCGTGGCGACCGCTCCCACCGTGCTGGCCGCCGACGCGGCCGACGAACCGGCTGCCGTCTGGCTCCGCCCCGTCGACGGTGCGCTCGTCAAGCCGTTCGAGGAGCCGTCGTCGGTGTACGGGGCCGGCCACCGTGGCGCCGACCTCGCCGCCGCGCCCGGCGCCGCCGTACGCGCCGCCAACGACGGCGAGGTCACGTTCGCCGGCTCCGTGGCGGGCACCCTGCACGTGACGATCACGCATCTGGGTGGGCTGCGCACGTCGTACTCGTTCCTGCAGTCGGTCGCGGTACGTACCGGAGCGGTGGTCGCGCGTGGCGACGTGATCGCCACGACCGGAGGCACGAACGACGACCACCACGGCGACGTCCTCCACCTCGGGTTGCGCCTCGGCGACCGTTACCTCGACCCGATGCTCCTCTTCCGGCCCGTCGACCTCGCGCTCGTCGTGCACCTCGCACCGACCGATGCGCCCGACGAGTCGCCATGGACGGAAACCGACGAACGCCGCGAGCTCACGATCGCGCTGCATCTCCCCGTGGCCGGCGCGGTGGGCGACGCCGCCTCCGCCACCGCGAGTGACGACGGGGGATGCGGCGCCGGCATCCCGCTCGTCGGCGATGTCGTGAGTGGTGCGTGCGACGTCGCCACCTGGATCGGTGATCGCGCCGGCGACGTCGTTGCCGCCGGCCTCTCGAGCCTGCACGCGCTCTCAGGTGTGTCGAACGACGTCGTCACCGCAATTCGAGCGCCGGTGGTAGCGACCCTGCAGGCGCTGCGAGCGGTCCCCGCCGCGTTCGCGCACGCGCTCGCCCGTACGCCCATGGGGATGCTCGCGCTCGACCTCGTCGAGATGGGCCGCCGGTTCGTCGGTACGGTCACCGCGGAGTGCAGCGACGACGCGGCGCCCGCCGATGGCACCGGGG
>JBEVIU010000109.1:0-7675 GCA_040510575.1 Acidimicrobiia bacterium
AGTGCACGGCCTGCGTGGAAGTGCACGGCCTCGTCGACCCGTGTGACACGCGGACGACTTCATCGTCTCTGGTCGTGACGGGGAGCGGCGGGGGCCCTTCCCTCAACGGGAAGGAAGTGCGGGATGCATCGACCCCCTCACGGCGCCACGCTCGGGCCGGGGCCCAGTCGACCGGCGGCCGGGTACGGCCGGCCCGTGGGCCGTCCGGGTCCGTGCCCTGCGGCGCTCGAGTCCACCGGGGACGCGGCCATCGAAGCGGCTGCGCCCGGCGACTGCTTCGAGGCCGCTCAGGCTGTGATGTCGGCGAGCGCTTCGACGAGTCCGGGTGAACCGGGAGCGGCACCGGCCGCCTGAGCTGCCATGAGCTTCGTCACGTCGCCCTGGAGCTTGATGCGCCCCTCCAGCAGCGCCTGCAACGCGAGCTGCAGATCGCCCGAGAAGAACAGCTCGCGCGCGGTGGGGTAGTCGGCGGTGATGGTGAGGTCGGCGGCATCGAGGTGGCCCTGACCCCAGTCGGCCTCGCCGTCGGCGATCGCCACGTGGACGAGCCGATCCGCCTCGAACGGCGTGTCGGTCACCACGAGGTTCATGCGCAGGCTCGTGCCGGTCGGGATGTCGATGGCACCGGCGTCGAAGATGCGCCGGACCTCACCGAACCACTCGTCGGACAGGAACGGGTAAGCAGGCACGGAGCTCCTCACCTCGGGCACACAGGTCGGCGCCCTGAGTTGCCGGCCGGCGGTCGGCTCGGATCGGCATCGTAGCGATCCGTACACTTGACGTATGTCCGAGCTCAGCCGCGCCGACGTCGAGCATGTCGCGCAGCTCGCTCGCCTCGCGCTGAGTGACGACGAGATCGAGGCGCTCACCGAGCAGCTCGGGGTGATCCTCGCGCACGCCGCGCAGGTCTCGGCGCTCGACACGCACGATGTGCCGCCGACCGCGCACCCGTTGCCGCTGGTCAACGTGCTGCGACCCGACACGCCGCGCCCGAGCCTCGATCGCGACGAGGTGCTCGCGATGGCGCCCGACTCCGAGAGTGACCGCTTCAGGGTGCCGCGCATCCTCGACGCGCCATGACCGCCCTCGAGACTGCGGACGCGGTCCGTCGCGGACGACGCGCTGCCGCCGAGGTGCTCGACGAGCACCTCGCGGTGATCGCGGCGCGCGACGACGAGTTGAACGCCTGCAACCTCGTCACCGACGAGCTCGCGCGTGACTCCGCGCAGCGGGTCGACGACGCGGTCGCGCGTGGCGAGGACCCCGGGCCGTTGGCCGGGGTGCCGATCGCGCTCAAGGACAACCTCTGCACCCGTGGCGTGCCCACCACCTGCTCGTCGAAGATCCTCGAAGGGTGGTGCCCGCCGTACACCGCGACGGTCGTCGAGCGGGTCCTCGCCGCAGGCGCCGTGCCGGTCGCCAAGACCAACCTCGACGAGTTCGCGATGGGCTCGTCCACCGAGAACTCCGCGTTCGGGCCGACCCGCAACCCGCGCGATCCGTCGCGCGTGCCCGGCGGTTCGAGCGGCGGCTCGGCGGCGGCGGTGGCGGCGGGCTACGCACCGCTCGCGCTCGGCTCCGACACCGGCGGATCGATCCGCCAGCCGGCTGCGCTCTGCGGCGTGGTGGGGGTGAAGCCGACCTACGGACTCGTGTCGCGCTACGGGCTCATCGCGTTCGCGAGCTCACTCGATCAGATCGGGCCGTTCGCGACCACGGTCGGCGACGCGGCGCTCCTGCTCGACGTGATCGCGGGTCACGACCCGCGCGACTCCACGTCGATCCCTGGTCCTGTCGCCCCACTTCTCCCGTCGCTCGATCGAGGCGTCGAGGGGTTCCGAGTCGGGATCGTCGAGGAGCTCACCGACGCCGCAGGAATCGACGCCGACATTCGCGATGCAGTCGAGCGGGCTGCCCTCACGCTGGAGAAGGCGGGCGCGACCGTCGATCGAGTGAGCATCCCGAGCACCGAGTACGGACTGTCCGCGTACTACTTGATCGCGCCGGCCGAGGCTTCGTCGAACCTCGCGCGCTACGACGGCGTGCGATACGGGTTGCGGGTCGAGGGCGACGATGTCGCGCAGATGAACGCGCGCACCCGCGACGCTGGCTTCGGTGACGAGGTGAAGCGCCGCATCATGCTCGGCACCTACGCGCTCTCCGCGGGGTACTACGACGCGTACTACGGACAGGCGCAGCGAGTGCGAACGCTGATCATCCGCGACTTCGCGCGCGCGTACGAGCAGTTCGACGTGCTGCTGTCTCCCACGTCGCCGACCGTCGCATTCGAGCTCGGGGCCAAGACCACCGACCCGCTGTCGATGTACCTGTCCGACATCTGCACCATCCCCACGAACCTGGCCGGTCATGCCGCGATGAGCGTGCCGTTCGGGGAGGGCGAAGGTGGGATGCCGATCGGCGTGCAGGTCCTCGCGCCGGCGTTGGGCGAGGAGCCGATGTTTCGTGCCGGCCGCGTGCTGGAGTCGGGCCGATGACCGCCACCGGTGCGCGCACCGACTACGAGGCGGTGATCGGGCTCGAGGTGCACTGTGAGCTCTCGACGGCCACGAAGTTGTTCTGCGGTTGCGTGAACGAGTTCGGTGCCGAACCCAACACGCACGTCTGTCCGGTCTGCCTGGGTCTCCCGGGCTCGTTGCCCGTGCTCAACGAGCGCGCGGTCGAGTTCGCGTTGCGCTTCGCGGAAGCGGTCGACCTGCACGTGCCCGCACAGTCGACCTTCGCCCGCAAGAACTACTTCTATCCCGACATGCCGAAGGACTACCAGGTCTCGCAGTACGACGAGCCGATCACGATCGACGGCTGGATCGATGTCGACGGTGCTCGCATCGGCATCGAGCGCGCGCACCTCGAGGAAGACACCGGCAAGTCGACGCACATCGGTGGTGGTGGCCGCATCCACGAAGCGGCGTACTCGCTCGTCGACTACAACCGCGCCGGCGTTCCGTTGATGGAGATCGTGAGCCGTCCCGACATCCGTTCGGCCGAGCAGGCGCGCGCGTACGCGGCGGAGCTGCGGTCGGTGCTCGAGGCGATCGGCGTGTCCGACGTCAAGATGGAGGAAGGATCGATGCGCGTCGACGCCAACGTGTCGGTGCGACCGGTCGGTGTCGACGAGCTCGGCGTGAAGGTCGAGATCAAGAACATGAACTCGCTGCGTTCGCTCGGGCGAGCGATCGATCACGAGATCGAACGACAGATCACAGCGATCGGGGCGGGCGAGCGCATCGTGCAGGAGACTCGTCACTGGGACGAGGCAGACGGGCGCACCGGTTCGATGCGATCGAAGGAAGGGTCCTCGGACTACCGCTACTTCCAGGAGCCCGATCTCGTTCCGATCGCGCCCACGGACGAGATGCGCGAGCGGGTGCGCGGCACGATGCCCGAGCTGCCGGCCGCGAAGCGAGCCCGTCTGGTCGCTGAGTGGAGCGTGAGCGAGAGCGACGCGCGCACGTTGATCGCGGCGCCGGGCTTGGCGGCGTACGCGGAGGCGGCGGTGTCCGTGCTCGGTGACGGCACCGCGAAGGACGTCACCAACTGGTGCATCGGCGACGTGCTCGCATACCTCAACGAGAGTGGGCTCTCACCCGAGGTGCTGCCGCTCGCGCCCGACGGCCTCGCTGAGCTCGTCGACCTCGTCGCCGTGGGTGCGCTGTCCCGGGGTCAGGCCAAAGATGTGCTGGGAGAGTGCCTCCGCGAGCCGAAACGGCCGAAGCAGGTCGTCGAGGAGCGCGGACTCGCCCAGGTGAGCGACGAGGACGAGCTCGCGGCAGTCGTCGATCGGATCATGGCGGAGCACTCCGACGACGTCGCGCAGTACCGCGCCGGCGACGACAAGGCACGCAAGAAGAAGCGGGGCTTCTTCATGGGGGAGCTCATGAAGGCCACGAAGGGCCAGGCCAACCCACAGGTCCTGAATCGCCTCCTCGACGAGCGCCTCGAGGGGTAGCCCGGGGGTCAGGTGAACGGCGCGTGGGCGCGGGCGGTGAGGTCGACGCCTGCGTGGCCAGGGCCGCCCGATGTCGGCGGCTCGTAGGTGTCGAGCTGCGCCAGGTCGTCATCGGCCACGAGCGCGGCGAGGGTCGTGGTGGTGCAGCGCTCGAGCGCGTCGAGGTCGTAGCCCCCCTCGAGGAACAGGGCGAGGCGACCTGGTGCCGGAGCGAAGTCGCGCACGCGACGCGCCAGCAACGCGTAGTCCCCGCTGCTCCAGGCGAGGTCTGCCAGCGGATCGTCGCGGTGCGCGTCGAAGCCGCTGGACACGAGCACCCACGTCGGCGCGAAACGGGCGACGGCCGGCCCGACGACGACGTCGAGCGCGGCGAGCGCGACGTCACCCGTTGTGCCCGGGGGAAGGGCGAAGTTGAGCACTGTCCCCGGCGCATCCGCTCCGCCGGTGTCGGACGGGGCACCGGTGCCCGGGTAGTACGGCGATTGGTGCGTCGACACGTACATGACCTTCGGGTCGTCCCAGAAGATGGCTTGCGTGCCGTTGCCGTGGTGGACGTCCCAGTCGATCACGAGCACACGCTCATCGTCGGCGACCAGCGCCGCGGCCGCCACTGCAACGTTGTTCAGGAGGCAGAACCCCATGGCTCGGTCGCGCGGTGCGTGGTGGCCCGGTGGACGCACCGCCACGAACGCGGCCTCCGCGTCGCCACGCCGCAGCGCGTCGACGGCCACGAGCCCGGCACCCGCGGCCTGCGCCGCCGTGTCCCACGATCCCGCCGACGCGATCGTGTCGGGGTCCAGCGCGCCGCCGCCGCCCGCGACGAACCGCTCGAGCGCATCGAGGTACTCGGGGTCGTGTGCGCGCGCGAGCTCGTCGCGCGTCGCGTGCCGCGGCGACCGCCTCACGACGTCCGCCGACGTCACGCTGGCAATGCCGCGCTCGACCGCCTCGAGCCGCGCTGGGCGTTCGGGATGACGGCGGCCGGTGTCGTGGTCGTCGACGCCGACGGTGGAGACGACCACGAGCCTGCTCACGCCGTCAATCCATCGGCACCTTGCGCACGATCTTGCCGTCGATGCGGGCGAAGATCTCGTCGAGGTCGTGCCCGGTGATGGTGAGACCGTGGTTCCGCTGTCCGACCACCGCGCGAGAAGGATCGGGCGCCTCCCGAACGAGCTCCGCGACCGACTCGGCGAGCTCCACGGTGCCGCACGGGAAGTTGATCTCCGTCGCGGGTGTGCCTTGGATCCAGGCATGCACGTGGAGGATCGCGCCCACCTCGGGGTGCTCCCGGTAGATCATCCAGTGTTCGATCGCGTCGACCGACACCCGACGCGGCTCGATCGACTCGGGCACGCTCAGCAGCATCACGTCGCGCGCCGCGTCGTAGCCGTTCACCAGCAGGATGTCGCGTCCGATCTCGTGCAACGCCGACTTGTCGACGCCGCTCGCGCTCATCCAGAACTGCGGCTCCCGCTCGTTGGGCGCGACCGGTCGGCGGGCACTCACGTTGCCGTAGCTCAGCCCACCGATGCCGTACAGCAGCTTCACGTGCCGCAGGTCGCGGTCGGAGAGGATCTCCTCGATCGGGAACGCGGCGGGAAGGAGGTCGAGCGCGTCGAGCCGCTCGCCGGCGCGCGTGATCTGCTGCGTGATGTCGTCGCCGTTCCACAGGGAGGGATCGAGATCGGGGGTGAACTCGTTCCCGATCACGAGCCGCGACGACGCGAGCGGTTCGACGCGCGAGAACACCGACTTGAAGAAGAGCTCGTCGTCGCCGGCGGTGCTCTCGATCGCGTAGGTGCCCTGCTCGAGCGTGACGAAGTGCGCGGCGGACCCGTTGGTGATCGGGCTGAGCATGACGCAGAGGTTGGCGAGTCCCCGGACGAGCAGGGGATAGCCGGTGCGGAGGACGTCGTCGGGAGGGGCGTCGAGGTCGGCGAGCGCGACCACGAACGTGGGTGCGTTCTTGCGGCGGTACGGCCGCGCGTTGGCAGGGTCGAGCACGTGGAGGACCACTGCCACCTCGGGGCCGGGCTCCGCGACCTCGGTGTAGCCCTGCTCGAGCATGACGCCGCGAAGGCCCTGGGTGAGCCACCGCATGCGGTCGCCGACCACCTCGCCGCTCCACGCAAAGGTGCGAGGGATCACGCCGCTGCCGTCCGCGACCGCGATGCGACGCACGGTCGTGCTCATGCTGATCCCGTTCCCGGGCAAGTCATGCCGGAGGATCGTAGTTCGGTTGTCATGCTGGCATCAGGAACCGTCAGCTCACGTGATGCCGACGGCACGGACGTCGCCGACCGACTCGGCAAGACGCGTCCACGCTTCTCGGGTGCGCACCCACACGTTGCCGCCGCCGTCGGCGAGCGCCGCGGTTCCACCGCGTGCGTCGACGCACGCGGTGTCGACGTTGCCCGAGAAGCCCTCATCGGGAAGCCCGTCCTCGACCCGCACGATGGCGCCACCCACCACTGGACGCGTGTACAACGCCGAGCGCCGCGCGAAGGGACCGTCGGAGACCGTGACCAAGACGGCGTCACGGTCGTAGGCGACGGCTCGGGCGTAGGTGTGTGGCAGGCCGTCCGTCTCGACGCTCCATGTCGCACCGCCATCGACGCTCACGCACAGCCCGACGGCCGCCGCCGCGAACACCGTCGACGGCTCGCTGGGATGCGCTCGCACCTGGTGGACGTCGTCGTCGACCGCGATGGTCGGACTCCACGTCGCTCCATCGTCGGTCGAGCGCAGGATCCCGCCGACGTGGACGTTCGCCAGCAGGGTGCCCGCATCGCTCGTGCTCGTCATCGAGCGCACGTTGAGCGACGGGCCGACCGCGTGCCACTCGTCGCGCCCCGGGGCGGTGTCGAACGACTCGACCGGCTGCAGGGCGTCGCCGTGCAGCCGGAGGAGCCGCGCGTCGTAGGTGCCGACGAACACCTGCGTGCCGTGGACGTGGATCGACGAGAGGTCGACGTCGCCCGTGGCGACGGCACACCAGGTGGTCGACGGGTCGAGCTTCCACACCTCGTGCCCGTCGACGATCGCGAACCGCTGCGTGTCGTTGGTCGTCAGGCCGTCGACCGAGTGGCCGGCGAGCGCGATGACGTGTGCGCCCGCGGAGAACCCATGGACCCCGTCGGAAGTGGCGACGAGGACGCTCATGACCCCAAGGTACGCTCGCTCAGCGTTCGATCCACCGAGAACCTCCCCCGACGGAGACCGCCATGTCCAACGAGAACGACGATGCCCGCGAGTTCGTGTCGGGAAACCCCGGGCGCGACGTGCAACGGGTCGGCACGGCGCGGTTCCTCGGGGAGGATGTCTCGAAGGTGCACGACCCCGTGTGGGGGGTCCTCGGGACGCTCGGCGACAGCCAGTGCTACCTCGGCGTGCAGGCGAAGGTCGCCGCGGTCCATGCTGCGCTGGCGAAGCGCATCCGCGACGACGATCTTCCCGTCCGTCTCATCGCGCCGGCGTTCACGCTCGGCGTGTCCGACGGCCAGCTCAACGGCACCGACCGGATGCGGTACTCGCTGACGAGTCGCGAGCTGGTCAACGACAACACGGAGGCGCACCTCGAGGCCAACGACATGGCAGGCATCGTCGCGGTCGTTGCATGCGACAAGCCGCCCGTCGGCACGCTGGCCGCCCTCCTCCAACACAACGCGCCCGCGCTGATGCTCTCCGACGGCTCGATCCACCCCG
>JBEVIU010000110.1:0-15485 GCA_040510575.1 Acidimicrobiia bacterium
CGAGGATCTGGATCGCCTCGTCGGTGACACGCACCGCGGTCTCGGCGGCCTTGAGCTTGCTCATCGATCCTTCGCCGTGCTCGAACCGCTTGCCCGAGTGCGCCATCCACGACGCCCGCCACACCAGGAGCCGCGACGCGTCGATCTCGGTGATCATGTCGGCGAGCTTGAACGCGATCGCCTGGTTCTCGATGATCGGCCGGCCGAACTGCACCCGCTCCTTCGCGTAGTCGAGCGAGTACTCGTAGGCGGCCCGCGCGATGCCGATCGCCTGCGCGCCGACGAGGGGACGCGTCGCCTCGAACGTCTTCATCGCCGCCTGCCCACCGGCACTCACACCCTCTCGCACGCGGGCGAGTCGTTCGTCGAGCTTCTCCTTGCCGCCGAGCAGGCAGCTCCCCGGCACGCGCACGTCGTCGAGGATCACCTCGGCGGTGTGACTGGCGCGGATGCCGTGCTTCTTGAATTTCTGGCCCATGCGCAGTCCAGGCGTGCCGGGCGGCACGACGAAGCTGGCCTGACCGCGCGCCTTGAGCTCGGGCTCGACCGACGCCACGACCACGTGCACGTCGGCGATGCCGCCGTTGGTGATCCACGTCTTGGTGCCGTTGAGCACCCACTCGTCCTTCGCCTCGTCGTACACCGCGCGCGTGCGGAGCGAGCTCACGTCGCTCCCCGCATCGGGCTCGCTCACGCAGAACGCGCCGAGCTGCACCTTCTCCGGCGTGCCGAAGCACTGCGGGATCCACTCTGCACCCTGCTCGGGCGTGCCGTTCGCCGCGATGCCGGACACCGCGAGCGTGCTGCCGAAGATCGCGAGCGTGATGCCGGCGTCACCCCAGCACATCTCCTCGCTCACGATCGGCCAGGTGAGCCCGGTGCTGTCGCCGAACGCGGTGGCGACGAAGTCGGGCGTGTAGAGGCCGATCTTGGCGGCCTCCTCGATCACCGGCCACGGTGTCTCTTCCCGCTCGTCCCACTCGTGGGCGACGGGACGGATCACCCCTTCGGCGAAGTCGTGGATCCACTTCTGGATCTGGAGCTGATCCTCGTTGAGGTCGAGCGAGAAGTCGGACATGAGGCTCTCCTCGTGAGCGAGCACAAGTTACTAGCTGGTAACTTACACCCTCTCACCCGTCCGGGCCGTCCCCGGACGCGTGAGTGCCCGCCGGAAGAACCGGCGGGCACTCGACGAGGCCGGGCGTGCGGACGGCGGGGTCGACCCCGGCCTCGGGATCGCTCGGAAACCGCTCCGTTCAGCTGGCCTGCTGCTGACCGAACTGACGGTTCATGAGCGTGTTCACGCGGTCGGTCGCCTTGGCCTTGATGGTGTCGCCACGCTCTGCGGTGATGGTGCCGTCGGCCACGGCCTTCTCGACGCGCTGGTTGACCGCGCTCACGACCGCGTCGACGACGGCCTGCGGGTCCACGTTGTGGGCCTGCGCGACCTCGGTCACGGTCTTGCCGCTCTTCAGCTCGGAACGAAGGTCGGCCCGCTCGATGCCGATCGTCTTGGCCACGAGGTCACCCAGCGCGAGACGAGCGCGAAGGCGGGGATGCGCGGCCTGTGCTGACGGGTCCTTGGCCTGGCCGGAGTCGCCGTCGGCGGCGAACGCCATCCCAGCGGTGCCCGCGGTCACTGCGCCGGCAAGGGCGACGGTGGCGACGAGCTGCTTGGTGCGGTGCTTGATGTCCATGTGGGTCTCCTGTTTCCCCTGCTGCGAACGATGGCAGAGCCGGGGGGTGGCGGCTCGTGCAACCGATACAACGCCCGCAACATGATGGTTGTGTGAACCCGTCGGCAGCCGTCGGCCAAGCGCAGTAGTTTCCGCGCCATGGCCGACGACGTGACGGTGGACCTCGACGAGCACATCGCAACCGTGGAGATCCATCGCCCACCCAACAACTTCTTCGACGTCCCGTTGATCCAGGCGCTGGCCGAAGCTGTGCTCGGACTCGACGACGACCCCGCCTGTCGAGTGGTCGTGCTCTGCGCCGAGGGCAAGAACTTCTGCGCCGGTGCCGACCTGGGGCCCGACTCCGACCTGGTCGACGCGACTGCCGATCTCTACGCCGAGGCAGTCCGCATCTACTCGGCGCGAAAGCCGATCGTCGCCGCGGTGCAGGGCGCGGCAGTGGGCGGCGGCCTCGGGCTCGCGCTCGCCGCCGACTTCCGCATCGCGTCGCCCGAGACCACGTTCCGCTGCAACTTCGCGCGCCTCGGGTTCCATCAGGGGTTCGGCATCAGCGCGTCGCTCCCCGCGGTCGTCGGCCAGCAGCGCGCGCTCGAGCTCCTCTACACCGGCGGTCAGGTCAAGGGTCAGGAGGCACTCGCGATCGGTCTCGCCGACCGTTGCGTGCCTGCCGACGAGCTGCGCGGCGCGGCGCGTGCGTTCGCGGCCGACATCGCGGCCGCCGGTCCGCTCGCGGTGCTCGCGATCAAGGAGACGATGCGCGGCGACCTCGCGGCGCGGATCCAAGCCGTGACCGCGCGAGAGCACGAGGCGCAGCAGGCACTGCGCGCCACGGGCGACTTCGCCGAGGGCGTGCGCGCCACCGGCGAGCGACGTACGCCCGAGTTCCGGGGCGAGTAGGCAGCGATGACCGCGCCGTCGCCGCCCGGGGTCGACCTCGAGGCACTCGCTCGCTGGGCCGAGACCGAGTGCCCGGAGCTGCACCCGCCGTTCACCGGTACCTTCATCACCGGCGGGCGATCCAACATCACCGTGCGGATCACCGACGCGGAGGGCGCCGACTTCGTGGTGCGACGCCCGCCGCTGCACAGCGTGCTGGCCACCGCGCACGATGTCGCCCGCGAGCACCGGATCATCGACGCCCTCGGGCCCACCCCGCTGCCGGTACCCCGCACCGTCGCGCTGTGCACCGATGCCGACGTGCTCGGAGCCCCGTTCTACGTGATGGAGTTCGTCCACGGCCACGCGCTCAACGATGTGCAGGCAGCGATGGAGCTCGACGAGGCGGCCCGCGGTGCGGCGGGCCTCTCGCTGGTCGACGCCCACGTCGCGCTGCACGCCGTCGACCCCGACGACGTCGGGCTCGGGACGCTCGCGAAGAAGGAAGACTTCATCGCGCGGCAGCTCCGCCGGTGGTCGGGCCAGTGGGAGCAGACCCACCAGCGCGATGTCCCCGCGATGGAACGGGTGCACCAGATCCTCGCCGCCAACATCCCCGAACAGCGCGAGAGCCGCATCGTGCACGGCGACTTCCGGTTGGGGAACTGCATCGTGAGCGATGACGGGCACGTGAGCGCGGTGCTCGACTGGGAGCTCTGCACCTTGGGCGACCCACTCGCCGACGTCGGCTACATGCTCGCCACGTGGCCCCGTCCCAGCGACGAGCACAGCTGGGACCTGGAGAATCCGACGACAGCACCGGGGTTCGTCGAACGCGCGGACCTGATCGAGCGGTACGCGCGGGAGTCGGGACGTGACCTCGGCGAGATCGACTACTACGTGGCTTTCTCCTACTGGCGCCTCGCGTGCATCCTCGAAGGCGTGTACGCGCGCTCGCTGGGCGGCGCGCAGGGCGAGTCCGACGTCGACCCTGACGAGTTCCGCGTGCGCGTCGACAACTGCGTCGCGGCCGCCGACGAGCGCGCCGCCACGTTGTCCAGATGACCACCACCGTCTCGGGCTACAGCCACGTGACCGTGGTGGTCGACGACCTCGACGTCGCGATCGCCTTCTACCGCGAGACGCTCGGGTTCGTGCTGCTGCCACGGCCCGACACGCTCGGCCCGGGCGCCTGGCTCCAGGTGGGGTCCGCGCAGCTCCACATCGTGGTGGTCGACGAGCTCGGGCCACCCCCGAAGGGCCTCCCCCACCTCGCGCTCCACGTGCCCGCCGAGCAATGGGACACCACGATCGAGGCGCTCGAGGCCCGTGGCGCCGACTTCGTGCGTCCGCCCCGCGCCCGGGAGGACTTCGGCCGACTCGTGCGGGCGGCGTTCATCCGTGACCCGGCCGGCAACGTGATCGAGCTCACCGACGTCGGACCGAATTCTGGTTGACACGTGGGGTTAGGTTCGCTTAACCTACGACTTGCATGTACGTGTGCTCCTGCGCAGGCGTGAGTGACGGAGCGGTCAAGGCCGCGGTGGACGGCGGCGCGCGCTCCATCGAAGACCTCGGGGAGCGCTGCGGCGCCGGCGCCGAGTGCGGCGGATGCCTTCCCGCGCTCGCCGAGCTCCTCGCCTCCGAGACGCAGTACCTCGCCGCCCAAGCGCAGCGCCTCGTCCGCACCGGCTGACGCCGAGTTCACGTCTGCGCCGCGCCGCGTCCGTGACGCGAAGCTCCGCGCAAGCGCTGTTCGCGCACGGTGACGCCGGTTAGGGTTCGCTCATGCAGCGCGACGCCGACATCAACGAGCTCCTCAACGAAGTGCTCACCAGCGAGCTCACCTCGGTCAACCAGTACTTCCTCGACGCGAAGATGCTGGCCAACTGGGGATACGAGCGCCTCGCCGAGAAGTACCGCAGCGAGTCGATCGACGAGATGAAGGACGCCGACGAGCTCATCGAGCGCATCCTCTTCCTCGAAGGAATGCCCAACCTCCAGCGCCTGTCGACGCTGCGCGTGGGCGAGACGGTCGCCGAGAAGTTCCAGGCCGCGCTCGACCTCGAGTACGACGCGATCGCGCGACTCAACCGCGGCATCGAGCTCTGCGCCTCGAAGGGCGACAACGGCACCCGTGAGCTGCTCGAGACCATCCTCGAGGGTGAAGAGGAATTCGCCGACTGGATCGAGACCCAGTTCGAGCTCATCCGCCAGATCGGCGAGCCGCACTACCTGGCGCAACAGATCCACAGCTGAACCGGCGCGCGCTGTGCGCCGCGCGTCAGTGAGCCCTCGCGTTCAGTGCACGCGGTGGCCCGCGTCGCCGAGCAGCTGCAGCGCCGGCACCAGCGCCACCGCCGGAGGGCCCCAGCTCAGGAGGCGCCCGGCCACGAACAGCGCGACGGTCGTCGCGTACGTCGCAGCGAGCCCGGCCGAGTCGAGGGTGACCACGATGCTGTGCCCGTCGTCCGCCGCGGCGCGACAGCGCGCGAGCAGGTGTCGTGCGGTGGCCTCGTCGAGCCCCTCGGTGGAGGGGTCGAGCAGCGCGATGGCTCCCCGTTCCTGCGCTCCGCGGCTTGTCGTGTGGTCGAGCAGCGCGGTGCAGGCGTGTGCGCCGTGCGCGTATGCGACCATGGGTGACGCGTCGGCGAGATCGAGGGGCGCCCGACCGTCGACCAGCACCCGTCCGGCGTCCAGGTCGATGCGTCCGGCGAGCAGCTCGAGCAGGGTGCTCGTGCCCGAGCCCACGCCGCCGAGCAGCACGAGGAGCTCGCCGCGCTCGGCGGTCAACGACACCCGCTGCACCAGCGAGTGACCACAGCGTCGGACGCTGACGTCGCGCGCCTCCAACGCGACCGCGCGCTGTCGGTACGGTGCCGGGTCGTACATCGTTCCCCCTTGGCGTGAAGTAAGGACAACCTAACCTTATGGATGGGCCCGGCTACTGTCAACCGGTGCAGGAGAGCCCGGCGCAGATCCCGCGGCGGGTGTTCCTCACCGCCGGCGCCCTGGCGGTGCTCGCCGCGTGCGGCTCCGGAGGTGACGACACCTCCGGGCGCACACCCGGGTCGAGCAGCACGGGCGCCTCGTCGACCTCGCCGCCCACCGGCCCGTCGGCATCGACCCTCCCGTCTTCGACCCTCCCGGGCTCCGCGCGGTTCGTCGACCATGGGCTCGAAGCGCATCGGCGGGTCGCGTTGACGTTCCACACCAACGGCGATCTGACCCTGGCCGCTCAGCTCCTCGACGTGCTCGCCCAGCACGACACCGTGATGACCGCGTTCGTGGTCGGCAACTGGCTCGACGCGAACCCGTCGTGGGGCAAGCGACTCGTCGATGCGGGGCACGAAGTCGCGAACCACACGTACACACACCCCTCGTTCCTGTCGCTGTCGCGTGACGCGATGCTCGACGAGGTCGTGCGGTGCCGCGACGTGCTCGCCCGCGACGCGGGGACACCCGGCACGCTCTTCCGTCCGTCAGGGACCGACGACGGCACCGTGGCGCCCCCAGACGTCGTGCTCTCGGTCGCGGCGCAAGCCGGCTACGCGACGGTGCTCGGCTTCGACGTCGACCCGTTCGACTACGACGATCCGGGCGCCGACGTCGTGGTGCAACGCACGCTCGACGCCGTGCGACCGGGCTCGATCGTGAGCCTCCACTTCGGGCACGCAGGCACCGTCGCTGCGCTGCCCGCCATCCTCGACGGCCTGGTCGCGCGTGACCTCACGCCCGTGACCGCGTCCACCCTCCTCGCCCGCGCCTGACGCCGAGTCCTCTTCCTCAAGGGGCGATGTCGACGACGACCTTGCCGAGCGCGGCGCGGTCGTGCACGACGCGAAGCGCGTCGGCCGCCTGCTCGAGCGGGAAGCGCTGCCCGATCACGGTCGACAACTTCCCTTCCTCGAACCAGCGCGTGAGCTGGGCGAAGTCTTCGACGTTGGCGTCAGGGTCACGCGTCACCGACGCCCCGTACGCGACGCCGACGACCGAGATCGACTTCAACAGCACGAGGTTGAGCCCGAGCTGCGGGATCTCGCCGCCCGCGAACCCCACCACGAGGTAGCGGCCGTTCCACGCGAGCGCGCGCACGTACTCGCGGAAGTCGCTGCCACCCACCGGATCGAACACGACGTCGACCCCTGCGCCGCCGGTGAGCTCCTTGACCCGCTCCGACACCGACTCGGCGCGGTAGTCGACCACCGCGTCGGCCCCGCACTGCTCCGCGATCGCAAGCTTCTCCGGGCTGCTGGCGGCACCGATCACGTACGCGCCCATCGCCTTCGCGACCTGCACCGCCGCGGAGCCGCATCCACCCGCGGCGCCGAGCACGAGCACCGACTCACCGGGCTGGAGCCCCCCGCGCGTGAACGCGTGCAAGCCGGTGCCGTAGGTGAGCGAGAAGCCGGCCGCCTCGTCGTACGGCATCGCGCTGGGGATGCGATGCAGGTTGGCGCGTCCGCTGCCGCTGACGCCGAACACCACCTCCTGCGCGAAGCCGCCCACGCCGGGCATGGCGAGCACGCGGTCGCCGACCGCGACGTCGTCGATGTCCGCGCCCACTTCCAACACCTCGCCCGCGACTTCGTGGCCGGGCACGAACGGCGGCTCCTGACGGTGTTGGTACTGCCCACGGATCACGAGACAGTCGGGGAAGTTCACCGCCGCCGCGTGCACACCGATGCGCACGTCCGACGGGCCACACGTGGGCCTCGGGACGTCGTCGACGCGCAGGACGTCCTCGCCGCCGAGCTCGGGGCACACCAAGGCCCTCATCGTGTCGACCATCAGGCGCTCCCGAACCTCGCCGAATCCAGGGGGCGCAGGGTATCCGCACCTGCGAAGCTCGGCCCATGGCCACGCGCCGCGACGAGACCCCGAACATGCCCGAGACGCTCGACCTCGGCGCCGACCTGGTGCTGCGCCGAGCCACGACCGCGCACGCCTCGGCGTTGGCTCGAGCGGTTGGCGAGAGCCTGGAGCACCTCGCGCCGTTCATGCCGTGGGCCGACGAGACGAACGCGCAAGCGGCGGTGCAGCACGCGCGACTGGTGGGCGTCGAGCGTCTGTGGGAGTTGGGGAAGGAGTACCAGTACGTGGTGTGTCCGGCCGATGCCACCGACGAGCGAGTGATGGGCGGGGTCGGGCTCCTCGGACGCGATCGCTGGGACGTGAGCGCCGACAGCACCGAGATCGGGTACTGGATCCACGTCGACTGGTGCCGGCGCGGGATCGCGACACGCTCGACGCGTGTGCTCACCGACGCGAGCTTCGCCCTGCTCGACGCGTCTGTCGTGGTCGTCGCGTGCGACCAGGCGAACCTCGCGAGCAACGCGGTCCCCACCAAGCTCGGCTTCACACACGACCGCATCATCGACCGTCTGCCCGAGGCGCCAGGCGAGTCGGGTCACCTGCAGATCTGGACCAGAACACCAGCCATGCGCACCGCCAAGAACCAGGAGGAACGTTGAGACTCGAACAGCTGCACGAGAGCACGCTCACCGATGATCAGCGAACGCTGTACACGTCGATCGCGGGCAATCGCGAAGGCGTCGACAGCCGACCGCGGCACCTGGTCGACGCCGACGGCGCCATCCAGGGCCCGTTCAACCACATGTTGCACGCGCCGGCGATCGGCGATCCGTTGCAACAACTCGGCGGGGCGCTGCGCTTCCGCGGCACGCTCTCGCACGCCGCCCGCGAGATCGTGATCCTCATGGTCGCTCGATCGCAGCACAGCGACTTCGAGTGGTGGGCCCACGAGCCCATCGCGCGGAACGCGGGCGTCACCGACGACCAACTCGACGCGCTCCGTGCCGGCGAGACACCGACGTTCGGCGATCCCGTCACGGACGCGGTCGCCGCGGCGACGGCCGCGCTCGTCGAACGTGGCGATCTCACCGACGAGGAGTACGCCGACATCGCAGGCGCGGTGGGGAGCACGACGTTGATCGAGCTCACCACGCTCGTCGGGTACTACACCCTTGTTGCGATGCAGCTCCGCGTGTTCCGCGTTGCGACCCCCGGAGCCGGATGACCAGCGCCGGATGATCAGCGCCCAATGATCAGCGCCCAATGATCAGCGGCGGCCGTACGGTGGTCCGCCGCGTCCGCGGCCGCGCGCGTTGCGCGGCGGGGGCGGCGGCTCGGGCTCCGGCTCTTCGCTGAGCGTCTTCACGAGAAGCCGAGCGTTGCGCGCCGCCGCCTCACCGCGCCCGGTGGTGAACACGACGTGCACGGAAGGCACGGCCGCCGCGAGCTTGGCGAGCCGCGCCACCCACGGCTCGAGGTCGGAGCGTCGGTAGTCGGAGCGGAACCGGTCTTCACCGGTGTCGGCGCCACGCTCCCACGAGTCGGCATCGCGGCCATGGAACCGCACGAACGCGGTGTCGGTGGTGGCGACCGCAAGTGGCGGAAGCGACGACGGGTACCCGGACGGCACGTCGACGCACACGTACGCGAGCCGTTGCTCGGCGAGGAAGGCCATCGTCTCTTCGCGGTGCTTGGTGTCGACCCAGGTTCGGTGACGGAGCTCGATCGCGAGCGGCAGGTCGCCTGCCCGCTCGCGCAGCCACGCGAAGTAGTCGAGCGCCTTCGATCCGGGCACCACGTACGACGGGAACGCGAACAGCAGCGCGCCCAGCTTGCCGAACTCGTGCAGTGGGCGAACCGACGCCAACACACGGTCGAGCGCGAGCTCGAGCGCGGCGGCCGGGAGATCATCGGCGTAGACCTGGCGGCCGCTGCGCATCGACGGCGGGAGCAGATCGCGCACGTCGGGTGGGAGGCTCTCGATGGGCGCCGGGTGATGGGTGAGCAGCCGGTGGGCGCGCACGTCGAGCGAGAACCCGTCGGGGGTGCGATCCACCCAGGGCGCGACCATGCGGTCGGTGAGCACCTCGAGGCCGGCGTCGGCCTCGAGCACCCGGAACTGGCTCGACCGGTCGCCCACGTCGGCCGGCTCGACCGCGACCCCGATTCGCAACGCCGCCGGAACTCGGCGGCGGTTCGGCCGGTCGTCGCGCCCGCTCCCCCGCCGGCCCCTGCCACCCGACTTCGCACCACCCGACTTCGCACCACCCGACTTCGCGACCCCGGACTTCGCGACCCCGGACTTCCGGGGCGCGCGCCGGCGCTCGCCGCCGGGCTTGGACTCGTCGCGTGGCTGATCGTCGGGACTCACGGGCAGGCACCCTATTGCGAGCGGACCGCGATCGACGGTGGTATACACCGGCGCCGACGTCGACCTGACGGCGCAGGTGTCTCGGGGGGTTCCAAGGATGCAGATCGTCGGCGCGGGGTTGGGTCGGACAGGAACGTTGTCGTTGAAGCTCGCGCTCGAGCAACTTCTCGGCACGCCCTGCTACCACATGGCCGAGGTGTTCGGCCGTCCGGACGACATCGCGGTGTGGCAGCGAGCGATCGACGGTGACCCGCCCGACTGGCCGACCTTCTTCGCCGGATACGGCGCGGCGGTCGACTGGCCCGCGTCCGCCTTCTGGCGGGAGCTCAGCGACGCATTCCCCAGCGCGCCGGTGCTGCTGTCCACGCGTCGGGACGCCGACACGTGGTGGACCAGCGCCAACGACACGATCTTCCAGATCTCTCGCGCCGATGCGCCCGACGACCCCAATGTGCAGGCTCACCGCGCGATGGCGCTCGCTATGTTCTCGCAGCGCTTCACGCCAGACTGGGCCGACGAAGATTCGGCGAAACGTGCCTACGAAGCGCACAACGCGGAGGTGCGAGCCACGATCGCGCCCGATCGTCTCGTCGACTGGCAACCAGGCGACGGGTGGGAACCGATCTGCACCGCGCTCGGGCTCGACGTGCCCGACGCCGCATTCCCCCACGTGAACTCGACCGAGGAGTTCCGCGGGCGCCTCCGCCGCGACGACACCTGACGCTCAGCGCGCGGACTGCCTCAGGACGCGATCGGTCGGAGCAGCGCGACCGGCGTCTGCTCGCTCGACTGACCGAGCGGGTTGTCGCGCAGGAGCGACTCGACCACCTCGGCGCGCACGCCGGGCGACGTCGCCAGCACGTTCACGCCGATGTCGTTGGCATCGATCACCGCGACACCCACGCCGAGCGTGGCGGCCAGTGCCCGGGCGACGCCCTCGGGGTCGTCGGGGCCCATCTTGGCGTGGCCGTCGTACGGCGGGATCGTGCCGCGCGTCGGGCCGTCGATCGCGCGCACCGCGGGCCCGGCGACGCGGTAGAAGACCCCCTTCACGCCGAACGGCTTCGTGACTGCTGCCGCCGCCGTCGCGGTCAAGATGCGCCCCGCACCGGCTTCGCGGATGGCCAACTCCATGGTGGCGGGGATGCCGAGACCGATCCCCGACGCGGTGCGCCCGACGAAACGGGCCAACAGACGCGCGAGCAGGCGTGGTCGGATCTCGCTCACGGGATAGGAGCGGCCCTGACAGATGGCGACCGCTTTCTCGCTCACCGCGAGCACGTCGTCGGCCCGCAGCTCGACGCTGTCGAGCGCGTCCTTCAAGCCGGCTTCGAGCGAGTCGCCCGACACGAACAGCTTCGTGCGGATCGGCGCCCGCGCGTAGGTGCGCTCGTCGATCGACGAGCGTGCGAACAGGTGACGCTGCGGGTTGGGTGGAAACTGCGCGAGCGCAGCTTCGCCGTCGGACGACTGGTGCGCCACCCACGCATCGCCGACCGCACTGAAGTGCTCGGCGGGCGCTTCGCCGCGGCGCGTGGCGCCGTCGGCGTCGAAGAACACCCGCAACCACACCTCGGTGTTGATGGCGCGCCAGAAGATCTGTGACGGCTCGACGTCGCCGGCGCAGAACCGTTCGAACGAGGTGGCCAGCGCGTCGGCATCCCAGTACGGACGCGCGCAGAACTGGGGCGACCGGAACAGCCCTTGCACCGTGGCGCGTCGGGCGCGCAGCCAGCGGGTCTCGGGCGTGGTGAACCCGACCTTCCAGCGTCGCGTGCGCACCTTCTCGGTGAGGACACCGCGCAAGCCTTCACGCAGGATCGCCCTGCTCCAGCCCCGCTCGACCAAGGCTTCCGACGGAAGGTGCAGCACCCAGTCGACCAGCTCCTGGTCGAGGAACGGCAGGCGCGACTCCATCGAGAACGCCATCGAGTTGCGATCTTCGTACCGGAGCAGCGACGGCAGCGAGAAGGTCTGGAGGTCCGAGACGAGCCGGCGCTTGAGGTTGTCCTGCGAACGCGCGGAGCGCGGCGGTTCGAGACCGTTCGTGAATTCGGGACGCAACAACGGCGCGATGGGGAGCGAGCGCCGGCGGTCGGAGAGGCGCCGCTTGACCAGCGGCCACAGCACGTCGCGCGACTCCCATGCCTCGGTCGCGAACGCTTTCACCTTGCGGGCACGCAACAGCTCGCGGAGATACACGTACTGGTAGGGCACGTATCCCGCGAGGAGCTCGTCGCCACCCTGCCCGTTGAGCAGCACCGTGACCTCGGGCTGCGCGAGCCGCATCACGCACCACTGCGCGTACGGCCCCGTCGACACGATCGGCTCGTCCTGGTGCCACACCATCTGATCGAGCTCGCGCACGAACTCGTCGGACGTCGGCTCCGCGAAGAACGGTTCGGCGTCGACTTCGGCGAGCACCGCGTCCATGTAGTCGCGCTCGTCGATCGGGTCGCCGTCGTAGACGATCGAGAACGTCTTCAGGTGGTCGCCGAGCGACGTGGCGTCGGGGACGTGTTCGGCGAGCAACCGGTTCGACACCTTCACGATCGACGACGAGTCGATGCCGCCGGAGAGGCACGTGCCGGCCGCGACGTCGGCCACCAGGCGACGCTCGACCGAACGCTCGAAGCGGGCCCGGAACTCCGCCGGGTCGTTCGCCGCGTCGGTGGTGAGCGTCGGCTCCCAGTAGGTGTGCTCGTGCACGCCCGACGCGTCGACCACCGCCCACGTCGCCGGGGCCAGCGCGCGGATACCCGCGAACGCCGTCTGCGGCTTGTGGTCGTGGAGTCCGTGGAGCAGGTAGTCGTAGATCCACTGACGGTCCGGCTCGGCACGGAGCTCCGGATCGGCGAGCAGCGCCTTCGACTCCGACGCGAACAGGACGCGGCCGCTCCCCGACGTCGCCCAGTACAGCGGCTTGATCCCGAAGTGGTCACGGGCCAGGACCAGGCGGGGTGCGTGGCCCTCGTCGTCGCGCCCATGGTCGGTCCGGAGATCGAGGATGGCGAGCGCCCACATGCCGTTGAACCGGGCGAAGCACCCGGTTCCCCACTCGAGGTACGCGTGGAGCACGACCTCGGTGTCGCAGGCGGTGAGGAACTCGTGGCCGGCGTCGACCAGCTCCGCGCGGAGCTCGCGGTAGTTGTAGACCTCGCCGTTGTACGTGAGCTGCACACGACCGTCGGGGGTGCCCACCGGCTGGTGCCCGCCGTCGGGGTCGATGATGGCGAGGCGACGGTGGCCGATGCTCGCGAGCTCGTGGGCGAAGAACCCTTGACCGTCGGGGCCGCGGTGCTCGATCCGGGCGGTCATGGTGGCGAGCAGGCCCGGGTCGGGTGGGCCCCAGAAGCCCGCGATGCCGCACATGGTGACGCCAATGTAGGGCTCGGGCCCACGGGTCCCCGGGTCCAACCTCGCGGCGGCGATCCTCTCTAGGCTGGGCGGCTTGGAACGATCAGACCTCAACTGGCGCGGCGTGGTGATCTTCGGGTTGGCGGTGCTCTCCGTCATCGTGTTGATCCGCGTGATCGACGACGATCCTGCTTCGCTCGGCGTGAACACGGCCGGGTCGACAGAGGAGTCGAGCGACACCACGACCACGACGCTGCCCGGCGCGACCACCACGACGCTGCCCGGCGCGACCACCACCACGAAGCCCGGCACCACCACCACGACCAGCTTCAACCCGGCGGGCAAGCCCACGTTGCAGAATGGCTCGTCAGGTGCCGATGTGCTGCTGGTGCAGCAGACCTTGACCAGGCTCGGGCTCTACAAAGGACCTCTCGACAGCTCGTACGGTCCGAGCACGGCGGCGGCAGTCACCGCCTTCCAGACCCAGAAGGGGCTCACGCCGGCCGACGGCCAGGTGGGCCCGGCCACCTGGGCCGCACTCGCCGCCGCGTAAGTCGCGATCAGCCGAACCCGCCCTCGCGAAATCGCTCCAAGAGCGCCGCGTCGCCGAACACGTCGAGCACCTCCGCGGGGCGTCGCCCCCACACGAACAGGTCGAGGTCCGACGCCGTGCCGCGCGCCGCGACATCACCTTTGGCGTGGACCGTCTCGACGGTCGTGGCGTCGCCCGAGAGCGTGACGAGCCACTCGCCGCCGACGTCCGGTGCGGTGTCGGTGCAGTGGAGGTGCACGGTGTCACCGTGACCGGCGAGACCCGCGAGACCGCGAGCGCCGCGCGCGAGCGACAGGTCGAGCCACTCGCCGACGCCGTCGGCCGCGAGGGTGGCGTCGATCGGCGTGACTGCACCCGCCGCGAGCGCAGCATCCCAGCGGTGCACCGCCACCTCGTGGGCCTGGCGTCGGAACCAGAACCGCACCGAGTGCTCCCCACTGAACGTCCACACCGGCGCGCTGGGATCGGCGGCGGCGAGCGCGTCGACGAGGCCGGCGCTCGCGGCCCGGAACCACGCAAGCAATTCGTCGGGCGGCGGGACTTCCGACATGTCGGAGCGGCTGATTCGTTCGGTGGGGAGGGTCGTCACGGTGCGCGTCGCCCAGCGCTGGACGTTGCCAATGTGTTCGACCAGATCGGCCACCGTCCACCCCGGACACGAAGGCACCGGTGCATCGAGCCCGGCGCGCTCGGCCGCTTGCGCGAGACCTGCGGATTCACGAGCGATGGCGTCGAGCTGCTCGGTGGTGTTCATCTCAGGAGGGTAGAGGGTCACACGCCGACGGGACGCAGGAGATCGGCGTCGTTGTTCGCGGGGCTGTTCACGCGCGGGCTCACCTCGAACGTCTCGAACCACTCCTTCGGCGCGGGCTCGAGGAACGACTGCAACGTCGCGACGTCGTCGAACGCGGGGTCGAGCCACTGATCCCACATGCCCTCGTCGAGCACGACCGGCATCCGGTCGTGGACGCGCGCGAGCAGGTCGTTGGCGCGCGTCGTGACGATCGCATACGTGCGCAACCACGCGGCCGGGTCGTCGGGATCGGCGATCGCGTCATCACGCCAGATCTCCCACAGACCCGCGAAGGCGAGTGGCTCGCCGTCGCGGCGCCGCACCACCCACGGCTGACGCACCGGCTTCTTGGCGCCCGGCGCCTCGAGCTTCTTCCACTCGTAGAACGCGTCGGCGGGCACGATGCAGCGACGCTTGCGGAACGCGCGCTGGTACGACTTCGTGGTGGCGACGGTCTCGGCGCGCGCATTGATCATTCGATCGCCGATCGCGGGGCTCTCCGCCCACGACGGGACAAGGCCCCAGCGCAACGGCGAGAGGACGCGCTTGGTGGGGCCAGGTTCGGCGTCATCGCCGGCGTCAGGGTCTCGACGGGGCGGGCGCTCCCGGACCACGGGGACGATCGCTCGGGGCGTGACGTTGTAGTCGGGCTCCCGCTCGCCCATCTGGTCGTCGTCGACACCGAAGCGATCGACGAGGAGCTGCGGCGATGACGCGGTGACGAACCGACCACACATGCCGTGGTTCTACCCGACCGGACGTCGCCCCGATGAGGGGGCGCATGACCTGGACCGTTCGCGCAGCGCCGCTTCGGGCGCTACCCCGAATATTTCGGATTTTTCGGATTTTCTCCAGATCTACCCGGATCGGGCGGATAACTGTCACACCCTCATGTTTGGATGATCTCGTGACGTTCGACCTGGCGGATCGCCTCCATGAGCTGGAGTGCCACGAGACCTCGTGGCTCCAAGCGCGCCGCCGCGAGTTGGTGAGCATCCAGCGCCAGGCGGCCGTCGAGGAGCT
>JBEVIU010000111.1:0-7405 GCA_040510575.1 Acidimicrobiia bacterium
GGATCTCCTCGAGGTCGGCGTGGTAGTAGCTCACCGGCTTGCGGCCGTTCTTGCGGTCGGCGTAGTCGTTGTGCATGTTCGTGCCCATCGGGCCCGGCCGGTAGAGCGCGACGAGCGCGGCGACGTCTTCGAACACTGTGGGCGCGAGCGACCGCAGCAGCGCGCGCATCGGCCCACCTTCGAGCTGGAACACACCGATGGTGTCGCCGCGGCGCAGGAGGTCGAACGTCTTGGCGTCGTCGAGTGGCACGCGATCGATGTCGGGACGGAACCCGTGCGTGCGTTCGATCAGCTCCAACGTGATCTCGAGGACGTCGAGGTTGCGGAGACCGAGGAAGTCCATCTTGAGGAGGCCGAGGTCGGACACGCCGTGCATCTCGTACTGCGTGACGACCGGCGCGTCCTCGACCTTGCCGCCGTCGGGCTTGCGTTGGATGGGCAGGTACTCGGTGAGCGGCTCCCGCGTGATGACGACCGCGGCGGCGTGGATGCCGTCCTGACGTCGGAGGCCTTCGAGCCCGCGTGCGACGTCGAGCACGCGTGCGGCGTCGGGGTCGGTCTCGTAGAGGGTCCGCAGCTCGGAGGCCATCTTGTAGCCGTCTTCGTACCCCTCGACCTGTTCGAGGCACGCGCGCAGCGGTGTGTCGCGACCCATCACGAGCGGCGGCATCAACTTGGCGATCTTGTCGCCGACGACGTACGGGTACCCGAGCACCCGCGCGGAGTCGCGCACTGCAGCCCGCGCCTTGATCGTGGAGAACGTGACGATCTGCGCGACGTGGTCGTCGCCGTAGCGCTCGGCGGCGTACTTGATCATCTCCCCGCGGTACCGCGAGTCGAAGTCCATGTCGATGTCGGGCATCTCCTTGCGGCCCGGGTTCAAGAAGCGCTCGAACAGGAGGTCGTAGCGGATCGGGTCGATGTCGACGATCTTGAGGCAGTACGCGACGCAGGAACCGGCCGCGCTGCCTCGACCCGGACCGACGCGGATGCCACGCGAGCGCGCGTAGCGGATCAGGTCGGCGACGATCAGGAAGTAGGCGGAGAAGCCCATCGTCTTGATCACGCCGAGCTCGAACTCCACGCGCTCGAGCACTTCCGCGCCCGGCGCGTGCCCGTAGCGCTCCTTCACTCCCTCGAGGGTGAGCTCGCGCAGGTACGAATCCTCGTCGTGGCCGGTGGGGACGGGGAAGCGCGGGAGCGCGGTGTTGCCGAATTCGATCTCGACGTTGGCGCGCTCCGCGATGAGCAGCGTGTTGTCGCACGCCTCCTCGTAGTCGCGGAACAGGTGGCGCATCTCCGACGCGGACTTCAGGTAGAACTCGTCGGCGTCGAACTTGAACCGCTTCGGGTCGTCGAGCGTGCTGCCCGTCTGCACGCAGAGCAGCGCCGCATGCGACTCGGCGTCGTCGCGATGTGTGTAGTGGCTGTCGTTGGTCGCGAGCAGCGGCGCACGCAGGTCACGCGCCAGCTTGATGAGCTGCGGGTTCACCTCTCGTTGCTCAGGGAGCCCGTGGTCCTGGAGCTCGATGAAGAACGAATCGCGTCCGAAGATCGACTGGAAGTGCGCCACGTGATCGCGCGCGAGGTCGTAGTCGCCCTTGAGCAAGGCCTGCGACACCGCGCCACCGAGGCAACCCGTGGTGCCGACGAGACCCTCGTGGTACTGCTCGAGCAGCTCGAAGTCGACGCGCGGCTTCTGGTAGAAGCCGTCGAGGTACGCGTACGAGGAGACCTTGATGAGGTTGCGGTACCCCTGCGTCGACTCCGCGAGGAGCGTGAGGTGGAAGATGTCGTGGTCGTCGCGACGAGGACGGTCGTGGCGCGACGTCGTGACCATGTAGGCCTCGGTGCCGATCACCGGGGTGAGCTCCGCTTCGCGCGCGGCCTTGTAGAAGTCGAGGACGCCGTACATGTTGCCGTGGTCGGTGATCCCGACCGCGGGTTGTCCGTCGGCCGCGGCGGTGGCGACGACGTCGGCGATGCGGGCCGCGCCGTCGAGCATCGAGAACTCGGTGTGCAGGTGGAGGTGGACGAACGACTTGCCGCTCATGACTGCCGAGGCTGGACCCTTCTTCCGCAGGGCCTTTCTCCACAAGGGCTGTGGAGGAACCTGTGGAGAATCACACTGCTGTGATTCGAGAGTAGCGCGCGTCAGGCCCGTCCGCGGGAGGCGACCAAGGGGACCAGCATCTCGGCGGGCGTGAGGGAGCCGTGGGTCCCGACGAGGCCCGTCTCCTGGCGAAAGGTCGGGTCGACGAAGCCTGAGCCGTCGCGTGCTGCGAGCACGACGTCGCCCACCCGGCGGCGCACCACCGGTGAGGGGTCGGGTCCGAACCAGCCGCCGTCGAGCAGCTCGTCGCCGGTGAACACCCAGGCATGCGCCCCGAAGAGGTCGACTGCCATCTCGCGCAGCTCCTCGACCGCACCGCGCCGCGTGAAGAGTGAGCGGAAACGTCCCTCCCCGGCGTACATCGTGACGAGGTCGTCGAGTCGCCCCAGCCCGATCCACCCGTCAGGGCCGACCTGGGCCTGGCCGTGGTCCGCGGTCACGAGCAGCGCGACGTCGTCGGGCAACGCGTCGAGGAGCGCACCGACGAGCTCGTCGGCCGCGCGCAGCTCCGCCGCGTACTCGGCGCCTTCGATGCCGTGCGCGTGCGCGACCTCGTCGACGCCCGGGTAGTACGCGTACACGACGCGATGGTCCGTGGCCGCGAGCGCTCGGACCTGCTCGACCAGCACCGCGGGCGTCTCCCAGCCGTGGAACGCACCGCCGCGGAGGTGCGCCGCGGTGAATCCGCTCCGGCGGAAGCTGGACTTGGTGACCACCGCCACGTCGCGGCCGAGGAACGGCTCGTGGCGTTGGACCAGCTCGGGCTCGGGAGCCCGGCTGCCGTCGCCGCGTTGCCAGCTGATCGTGTTGAGCACCCCGTCGTCGACCCGCATCCGGTATCCCATGATCCCGTGCGTCGCCGGCGCCAAACCCGTGGTGATCGAGGTCAGCGCGGCGGAGGTGGTCGACGGCACGACGGTGGTGATCGCCCCGCCCTCCATCGCGCGCAGCTCGGAGATCGCCGGCGACGACGAGCACGCGTCCCAGCCGAGACCGTCGAGCACGAGCACCACGGTGGCCCGAGCGCCTACCACCGGCCCGGGCAGCCAGTCGACCGGCCGTGCCCCGAGCAGCGCCGGCAGGACGTTGCACACGTTCGGGCCGTCGTACTCCGGCTTCACCGGCTCCAGAGCTTCCACCGCCACCAACCCTATTGACATGCCACCTGACTGTGCGGCGAAGCCTCGGGAACTGGCGGACAGCGCCCTGAGGCACACGCAACGCGACCACGAAGCGGGACAAGGCCCGAAACCGCGCCCAGACGCGCGACGATGGTGCGATGCACGCGGGCAACAGGCGAGCGGCAGCGAGCCCCGGAATGGCAGTGTCTCGACCCGGGAGTGAAGGTGTCGACCTCAGGATGAAGATGTCGAGCCCAGAGTGAAGGTCTCGACCCGAGGCGACTACGCGGCGCGCGCCCTGCTCTCCCTGGCGCTGCACGGTTCCGACCGGCCCACGTCGGTGAAGGAGATCGCCGAGCGCACGGGGCTGCCCCAGCCGTATCTCGAGCAGATCCTGCTCGCGGTCAAGGGCGCGGGGCTGGTGCGATCGAAGCGGGGCGTCGGGGGTGGGTACGTGCTCGCCCGGCCACCCGACGAGATCACCCTCGCCGACATCCTGGCCGCGGTCGACGGCCCGCTCATCACCCTGCTCGGCGAGCACGACCACTGTGAGGGCCACTGCATCCTGCAGGAGGTCTGGGTCGGCGTGTCAGAGGAGACCCGCCAGATCCTGGAGCGCCAGACGCTCGCCGATCTGGTCGAGCGCACCCGCGTCGGTCACCCCGACGTGGTCGAGAGCTGACGCTCGGGCACCGACGGCGCAGGGACGGGCGGGCGCGGCGCGCCCACCGCATGGCCCGCCGCCGGACGGAGCCGGACGGTGACCGCGAGGCCGACGTCGACGTCGCGGTCCAGATGTGCAGGCTCGAGGGTCACGTCGCCGCCGTCGCCGACCACGAGCTCGCGCACGATCGCGAGACCGAGCCCGAAGTGACCGTTGGGTCGTCCGTCCCGACGCGCGACACCCGACTGCCAGAACCGGTCGAACGCGCGGGCGCGCTCCTCGTCGCTCATGCCGGGACCTTCGTCGCTCACGACCAGCGACACCCGGTCGATGCCCGCGGTGGCGGTGAGCCGCACGGCGCTGTCCGCGGGGGCAACCTCGAGCGCGTTGTTCAGCAGGTTGTCGACGACCTGCTCGAGCCGTCCGGGCGTCGCCCAGGCCCACGGGTTGCCGGCCACGACCGATTCGATGCGCACGCGACGTTCCCCCGCGAACGCACCCCACGCCTCGCAGCGACCGGCCACGACTTCGTCGAGCGACACGGGGACAGGAATCGACGGCGCTTGCTCGGCGCGCGCGAGCGCAAGCAGCGCGTCGACGAGCCGCGACAGGCGAGCGACCTCGGCGAGCGCGCCGTCGAGGTCGTCGGCCACCGCGCCGGTGACGTCGGACTCGAGGATCTCGAGGCGGAGGCGCAGCGCAGCCAGCGGCGTGCGCAACTGGTGTGACGCGTCGGCCACGAACCCCCGTTGCGCGTTGACGAGCTGTTCGAGGCGCGCCGCGGTCGCGTTGAACGACTCGGCGAGATCGGTGAGCTCGGTCGGGCCTCTCGGCACCTCGGCGCGCACCGACAGGTTGCCGGCGCCGAGTTGCCCGGCGACACCCTGGAGGTCACCGAGTGGTCGCGTGATCGAGCGTGCCAGCAATTGGCTGACGAGGAACACGATGGCGAGCACGACAGCGCCGGTCGCGGCGAGCAAGAGCCAGATCTCGCGGATGCGATCGCCGACGACTGACGCCGGGTAGGTGATGCGCACCGCGCCTTGGACGCCGTCGGCCGACCCGACGGGGAGCGCGACGTAGAGGAGGTCTTCACCGAGCGTGCGCGACCAACGCGTGCCACTCACCTGCGCGCCGCCGAGCGCGGCTGCCACTTCAGGCCGGTTGGCGAAGTCGGGCGTCTCGGACGGGGTTGCGAACGGAGCGCTGCGGTCGGAGTCCGCCACTGCACGGCCGTCGCCGTCGACGATCACGACGCGTCCACCGGCGCTGGCCTGGTAGTCGTGCGCGAGATCCTGGAGGTGACCGAGCGACGTGAGGCTGGTCGGCAGCGAATCGAGTGGTTCCTGGGTACGGATCGCCAACGCGAAGGCATCGTGTTGGAGGTCGCTGGTGAGGCGTCGCTGCACCGAGTTCGCGTACGACACACCGAGCGGGATCTCGAGCACGAGCAGCACGAACGCGGTGATCGAGAGATAGCTCCAGAGGAGCCTGCGCTTCATGTTCCCGCGCGTGCGCATGGCGCTAGCGCGAGGCGTCGGCCGGCACGCGCAGCCGGAACCCGACCCCGCGCACCGTCTCGATCCAGCGCGGGTCGCCGAGCTTCTTGCGCAGCGACGCCACGTGGACGTCGAGGGTCTTGGTGGGCCCGTACCAGTGAGGGTCCCAGACCTCTTCGAGCACTTGTTGACGGCCACACACCGCGCCCGGATCTTCGGCGAGGAACGCGAGGAGGTCGAACTCCTTCGGTGTGAGCGCGACGTCGTCGCCGTCGACCTCGACCCGCCGGGTGCGTCGGTCGACGTGCAGCGCGCCGAGCTCGGTCGCAACGCCCGCTCGTTCGGCCCCGCCGCTCGCGTCGGCACGCGGGTTGCGGCGCCGAGCCACGGCGCGGATGCGAGCCACGAGCTCACGGAAGCCGAAGGGCTTCACGATGTAGTCGTCGGCCCCGAGCTCGAGGCCGACGACACGGTCGACCTCCTCTGCGCGCGCGGTGACCACGATGATGGGGACGTCGGAGCGGGCGCG
The DNA here is from genome assembly GCA_040510575.1 of Acidimicrobiia bacterium. Lineage (GTDB taxonomy): Bacteria > Actinomycetota > Acidimicrobiia > IMCC26256 > DASPTH01 > DASUMF01. The sequence continues at coordinate 5,927 of JBEVIU010000111.1, forward strand.
CAGCTCGCGGCACACGTCGAAGCCGTCTCGGTCGGGAAGCCCGAGGTCGAGCAGCACCACGTCGAACGCTTCGGCCTCGGCGCGCACGAGCGCGCCGGCACCGGTCTCGACGCGTTCGACCGTGAGACCTTCCCGTTCCAGACCCTTCGCGAGCGGTGTCGCGATGGCGTCGTCGTCTTCGACGATCAACACACGCATTCGGCAGCTCCCCTTGTGCCAATGACGTCGGCGGCCCGTCGGCCCACCTTGACCCTTTCCACTCGAAGACCCTTTCCGCTCGAAGCCCTGTCCCCGCTGCGAGATCCGTGCGCGCTCGTGCCGTCCTGGGTCCTTCGTCACAGTCGCTCCACCCGGCCCCCCGACGCGCCGATACACCCGGGGTCACGGAACGGCTGGGAGAGACACATGGTCAGACGGAAGGCAGCGGCGATCGCGGGGGCGGCCGCGCTCACCACGTTCGCGGCGACGGTCGGGCTCGGCGCGAACTTCGGGCTGTTCGGCCTCACGCAACCCGACTCGCGCATGGGTCATCTCGACGGGGCGCGCGCGATCTCCGCGGTGCAGACTCCCCCGCCCGCCATCACGGCGTCGGTCGCGCCGGTCGAGCCGACCCACATGCCCGACGACTGAACGCCCGGTCAGCGCAGGCGATCGAGCACCGCGGTGAGCTCCTCGGGGAGCGGCTCCTCGATCCTCACCGGCGTACCGTCGATCGGGTGCGCGAACGCCAGCGCCGCGGCATGGAGGAACGGACGATCGATCGTGAACCCCGATCGGGCGCCGCTGTACGCGGCATCACCGACCACCGGGTGGCCGATCGCCTGGAGGTGGACGCGGATCTGGTGGGTGCGCCCCGTCTCCAGCGCACAGTGCACGAGCGACACGACCGGTTCCGAGTACTCGGCGCGCACCTCGTAGGCAGTCCGCGCGCGACGACCTCCCTCGCGCACCGCCATGCGAGTGGGCCGGCGGATCGAACGGCCGATCGGCGCGTCGACGACGCCTCGCGGTGACGCGAGATGACCCCACACCAGCGCGAGGTACTCGCGCTCCACGTCGTGCGCGGCGAGCGCCTCGACCAGCGCGGAGTACGCGGCCTGCGAGCGCGCCACCGCCAACAACCCGCTCGTGTCGCGGTCGAGGCGGTGCACGATCCCGGGACGCGCCGGGTCGCCGACGCCCGCCAGCTCCGGGTACCGGTCGAGCAAGCCGTTCGCGAGCGTGCCGTCGGGGTGGCCCGCGCCGGGATGGACCACGAGCCCCGCGGGCTTGTCCACCACGATCACGGCGTCGTCCTCGGCCACGACGACGACCGGCACGGGCTGCGCGACCGGCGGCCCGGCGGCCGCGGGCTCGCCCCGCACCTCCACCACCTCGTCCTCCGCCAGCCGGCGGCTCTTCGCCACCGCGACCCCGTCGACGAGCACCAGCCCGTCGTCGACGAGGGTCTGCACCTCGGCGCGCGACCACCCGGTGAGG
>JBEVIU010000112.1:0-7243 GCA_040510575.1 Acidimicrobiia bacterium
GACGAGTACTTCGCGTTCATCACCGACCTCGTCCGGCCGGTCGGCACCTGGCTGTACGGCCGACGCTTGTACGAGTCGATGGCGGTCTGGGAGACCGACTCGTCGCTTGCCGCGCAGTCCGATCTGTACGCCGACTTCTCGAACGTGTGGAGCTCGGGCGACAAGGTCGTGTACTCGACGACGTTGGATGAGGTGTCGACCGCGCACACGCGGATCGAACGGCGGATCGATCTCGACGCGGTGCGAGCGATGAAGGCGTCATCGGACCACGACCTCACCGTCGGGGGAGCGAACCTCGCCGCGCAGGTGTTCGACGCGGGGTTGGTCGACGAATGTCATCTGTTCGTCGGGCCGGCCGTCGTCGGCCGGGGCAAGCCTGCGTTCGCGAACGAAGGTCGGTTGCGGCTCGAGCTGGTCGACGAACGCCGCTTCGACAACGGCGTCGTGTACGTCAGGCATCGCGTCGTGAACTGACGCGCTGAGCAAGCTGCGCGCGCGTCAGACGGCTTCGGACGTGAAGAGATTCAGGCCGAGGGCTTCGGAGAGGTACTGCGTGACGAGTTGGCCGCGCACGCTGTTGCCGGCCCCGTCGAGCGGCGGGGAGAAGACGCCGAGGCCACCTTTCCCCGGTGCGATCGTGACGATGCCGCCACTCACGCCGCTCTTGCCGGGGAGGCCGCAGTCGTAGAGCCAGTCGCCGCTGCGCTCGTACAACCCCGACGTGGCGAGCACGGCGAGCACACGCTGGCAGGTCGCAACGTCGACGACCCGCTCGCGGGTCACCGGGTTCACGCCGCCGTCGGCCAAGGTGGCGCCCATCACCGCGAGGTCGTGCGCGGTCACCGAGATCGAACACTGCAACGTGTAGCGCTCGATGGTCTCGACCGGGTCCGCGTGGAGGAAGCCGTAGCCGTCGAGCAGGTGCGCGATGCCTTGGTTGCGGTCGTTGGTCGAGGCTTCCGACTCGAACACGTCCTCGTTGAGTGCGAGGTTGCGGCCCGCGAAGCGCGACAACCCGTTTCGCACGAAGTCCCAACGCGCGGCCGCGTCATCGCCGGGCACGAGGCTGGTGGTGGCGATCGCCCCCGCATTGACCATCGGGTTCATCGGTCGACCATCGTTGAGCTCGATTGCCATGACCGAGTTGAACGGCAGCCCGGTGTTGTTCACGCCGAGCGCATCGCGTGCTGCCTCGTGACCGATTGCGTCGCACACCAACGCGAACACGAACGGCTTCGAGATGCTCTGGATCGAGAAGGGCTGCTCGGTGTCGCCCACCGCCGCGGTGCGCCCGGCCACGCCGGCCACACAGATGCCGAACCAGTCGGGTGACGCTTCGGCGAGGATCGGGATGTAGTCGGCAACCGCGCCGTCCGACACGGGCGCGTAGCGCTGGTGTGCGTCGGCGACGAGCTCGAGCACCCGTTCGACGTCGGGAAGGTCACCGGTCGACACGTGCGCACGCACCGGCGGGCCAGGCAAGGAGTTCACGGCCGCGAACCGTAACGGGTCGGGCGCGCTGCCGGGCACACGACGGTACCTTGTTATCGTTCGCGCCTCTCGAATCACCACGAGCCGGCGCGGCGAGTGGTCTCCCGTACGACGAGGTGCGCGTCATCGTGACGATGCCAGTGGTGCTCACCATCGACGTCGAGCCCGACCGCCGTCGCACCGACCGCGACCACGCGTCGACGCCGTTCGGCTTCGAACGCATCCTCGAGCTCGAGCCTCGGATGCGAGACCAGCTGTCGCGCCTCTCTGATTCGGATGCGCGGTTCACCTGGTGCCTTCGCATGGATCCTCAGATCGCGGACACGTACGGCGACGCCGCGTGGTTCGCCACCGAATATGAGAAGCAGTGGTCGCGCGTCGCCGACGCCCGCGACGTGATCGGCTTGCACCCGCACAGCTGGCGATGGCGTGACGGGTGGGTGTCGGATCAAGGCGACGACGACTGGGTCGCGCACTGCATGCAACTCGCGATGCACACCTATCAGTCCACGTTTCGACGTCCGTGCGCGGTCTATCGGCACGGCGACGGGTTCATGTCGAACGCGTTGGCGCGCCAACTCGACGAGGCCGGCGTGCGCGTCGACCTCACGATCGAGCCCGGGAGCCCGGCACGACGGGGGATCCTCGCCGAGGAAGCGTCGACGGGTTGGCTCCCCGACACGCGCGACGTGCCGTCGCAGGCGTATCGGCCGTCGGCCTCCGACTTCCGCAAGTCGGACGCGACGAAGTCGAGCGGGCTGATCATGATGCCGTTGACGTCGGGACTGTCGGTCGAGACGCAGCTTCGTGACGGTCGTCTCGTGCCCACGGGCACGTACGAATGTCTCGCCCTGTGGACCGAACCCGTGCGCTTCGCCCGCATGTTGCGCGCGCACCTTCGCCAGCCAGGAGTGTCGCACCTGGCCTTCGCCGTGCGCGCCGACATCGGACTGCTCCCGACCGCGTGGTCGTCGGTCGAGGAGAACGTCGCCGAGGTGTGCCGCCAGCTGGAGGGCCGCCATCAGTGGTGCACCGCGTTGGAGGCGTTGGAGCTCGTCGATCCGGGGGCAGTCGTCGCTCGTCCGGAGGCGGAGGAGCCGGCGGACCGCGCCGCGCGCGCGAGCGCCTGGCTGCACGGAGTCGACGACCCTGGGTTCCGGGCGCGGGCAGAACCCGAGGCCTACGAGACCCTGATGGAAGATGCCGGCAGGCTCGTGGCGCGCGTGCAGAGCCTCGGCCTCGATGCCGCTCCCTCGGCATCCTCCGACCCGGAGGCGTCGACGGTGCCGGGAGAGGGTCTGATGCTCGACTGGGTCGAGGCCGAGGATCAGGTCGAGTGCCCGACGTGTGGGCGCGAACAACGAGCGACTCGCTTCCTGGAGGTGACGAACCCCAGGATCGGCGCCGCACCGGCAGGTGTGTTGCGATGCGCGCGGTGTCGCACCGTCGTGCCCGAGTGGTCGCGCACCGGCTACGACATGACCGACGAGGCCATCGACGAGCACATCGAGTTCTACGCCGGGCTCGATGCGATGCTCACGACCTTGAGTGCGGTCGAGCCCCGCGCTGGTCTGCGCTTCCTCGATGTCGGCTGCGGCTACGGGTTCGGGCTCGACCTCGCGCGCTTCGCTTGGGGTTGGGACGTGACGGGGGTCGACCCGTGGAACACGGCGCTGCGCGGGCGCGACGAACTGCACCTCGACATCCGCACGAAGGGATTGGACGCGGAACCCGAGCTTCAGGCTGGGCAGTTCGACGTGGTGTTGGCGTCGGAGACGTTGGAGCACGTGCCCGATCCCGCCGGGTTCCTTCGTCAGGTGCGGGCATGCCTGGCGGACGACGGCGTGCTCGTGATGTCCACCCCCAACGCGGCGTTCGTCGCGCCGGGGAACCCGATGAAAGAGGTGGTGGCCGCGCTCGGCACCGGTGGCCATCGCTGCCTGGTCGAGCGCGGTGGTCTCGAGACCTTGCTGCACGACGCGGGATTCGACGCCGTCGTCGTCGACGAGGCGGACACCTCGGTGATGGCGCTGCGTGCCGTGGCGTCTCCCACTGCCGCGGGGCTCGCGCGCTGCCGCGCGCTCGCCACGTCGCCCGACTTCGATCTCCTCGCGCGCTATTGCGACGCGCGCGCCGATGAGGCGCCACGCGGCTCCGCGCTTCGTCTCGGCTTGGCGGCGCGGCACGTGCAGTACGCGCTCCACGCGGGTGACGGTGCGCGCGCGGAAGCGGGCTTTGCGCGACTCCGCGACGCGCTGCGCGAACGCCACGGCCTCGACATCGACGAACCCGCGGCGACCAGTGCGCGCGCGTCCGCGTCAGGTGTGCCGGTGGTCGCCGCGGCCGCGCACTACAGCGCGGGGTTCCTCGACCTCGTGGTGCGCGACCGACCGGAGCGCGCAGCACGGCAGTTCGCAGCAGCCGCGGTCGCCGCGAGTGTCTCCACGGGCGGGCCCAGCCCCGCTCCCATGTGGCTCCAGATGCGCGCCTTGGGTCACGAAGCGCTGGCGCTGGCGCGGAGTGATCCGGCGCGCGCCCCCGAAGCGCTCGGCCGAATGCGTCGCGCCGCGCAACGCCTCATCGGTGCCGACGTCGCCGAAGTCGAGGCGCTGAGCCGGCAAGTGGTGAGCGAGTTGGCGCGCGAGCAGGACGACGCGGACTCCAAGACGAAGGTTGCGCTCGACGAAGACGATCGCGCGCTCCAGGTGAGCGTGGTGATCCCCGTGTACAACGGCCGACGGCACCTTGCGGAAGCGGTCGAGAGCTTGGCCACGCAGACGCGACCACCCGTCGAGCTGATCGTGATCGACGACGGCTCGTCGGACGACGGACCCGCGGTGCTCGAGGCCGTGGACGCACCGTTCCCGATTCGCATCGTCCGTCAAGCCCGTGCGGGCCAGTCGACGGCGCGCAACCGAGGCGTCGAGCTCGCGCAGGGCGAGCTGCTCGCGTTCCTCGACCAGGACGACACGTGGCACCCGCATCACCTCGAGGCGATGTGCGCGCACTTCGAAGACGCGCCGCTGGTTGGCTGGGTGTTCAGCGATTTCGACGAGATCGATGAGGACGGGCGCACCGTCACGCTCTCGTTCCTCCGCGAGAACTCGGTGCAACATCCGCGGCGCACCCTCACTGCGTGCCTGGCGCAGAACCTGATGGTCATCCCGTCGGCCAGCGTGATGCGGCGCAGCATGTTCACCGCACTCGGCGGCTTCGACGAACAGCTGCAGGGCTACGAGGACGACGACCTCTACGTGCGGGCGTTCCGTGCCGGATGGCAGCTCGTGTTCGAGCCGCAGTCGCTCACTCGATTTCGCGTGCACCCGTCGAGCTCGTCGGCCAACAGCCGTTTCGCCGAGAGCCGTCGACGGTTCTGCGACAAGCTCGAGCTCACCGTGCCCGACGATCGACGGCTCAGCCGCTACTACATGCGCGACGTGGTCGCGCCGCGGTTCTTCCAGGACGCGCTCAACGACTACGTGCGTGCGGTCGGGCAACGCGACTGGGACGGCGCGCAGGCGCGATTGCTCGATCTCGAGCACTTCGCGGCGCTCCATCGCAACCATGCCACGCTGCGATGGAAGCTCACGGCGCTCCGCAACCCGCAGCTGTTCCGTCGGATGCTGCGCGCCAACGACGCGATCCCGTTCTCGCCGCGCATCATGCGCGACTCGGCGTTCCGGCTGCGCGAGCCGCGCGAGTGAGACGCGGTCGTCATGACGACGACACCGCGATCGAGTCCGACGCCCGACCGCACTTCTCAGCCGAAGTCCATGCCTTCGAGCTGCGCGGCGGGTTCGATGTCGGGCAGGCGTCGCATGCGGAACGCGTTGAGGAAGCCCACGAAGCTGGCGAGGGCGGGGACCAACAACGCGACCTGCAATGAACGGTCGCGTGCTTCGGCGTTGATGTCGAGGATCTCGGCCTGCACGTCCTTCGGCTCGTCGGCGATCTGACTCGCCAGCTTGGTGTTGCTCATCACCTCGGCGTCGTGCTCGAGCGTTGCCGAGATCTGCGCTTGTTGTGACGCCGGGATGACGTTGCTGTCTTCCGTCAACGTGGTGAACGTGAACGACAGCGCGGCGAGCATCACGCCGCCCGCGACCGCGAGGCCGAACGACAGACCGAACGATCCCGCGGCGGAGTTCACGCCCGCGGCTTCGCTCACCCGTGCTTCCTCGATGGGGGACAACGTGTAGTTGTTGAGTTGCGAGACGAGGAGCCCGAGGCCCGAACCGGTGATGAGCAGTGGCACGAACAACCACCATCCCGAGTCGGACCGTGGCACGAGCGGGATGATCGCGACCATCCCGATCGTGCTGAGCGCGAATCCGACCAGCACGAGGTTGGCCGGTCGCCGCTTGCCCGCACGCCTTCCCGCGATCAGGGCGACCGCGAACATGCTCAACGACAGCGGTGCGAGCGAGAGGCCGGCCTGCATCGCGTCGTACTCGAGCGTCATCTGCAGGAAGATCGGGAGCACGATCATCGCTCCACCGAGCGTGATCTGCTGCAGCATCTGCTGCGACACACCCACTTGGAAGTGCGGGAACCGGAACAGATCTGGATCGAGCAACGTGACCTTGCCGGCGCGCTTGCGCCTGACCAGCCACCATGCGAACACCCCGAGCGAGACCGCGCCGAACGCCATGAGGAGCGCGACGTACTCGCCGCCTTCCTGCCACACGAGGATGCCGAGCACGACGCCACCCATGCCGACGACCGACAGCGCCGCACCGACCACGTCGACCTTGCGCTCGCCCGTGTATTCGACGTCGCGGATCAAGCCGAGTTGCGAGAGCACCACGACGATGATCACCACTTCGAGCCCGAAGCCCACGCGCCACGACAAGTAGGTGGTGACGAAGCCGCCGAGCAGCGGGCCGACCGCCGCCGCGATCGCGGCCGACGCGCCCACCATCGCGTAGGCACGCGTGCGCGCCGCCCCGTCGAAGTTGCCGTGGATCAACGACTGCATCGCCGGCAGCAGCAGCGACGCGCCGAGCCCGCCGATGATCGCCCAGAACACGATCACAGCCGTGAGCCCCTGCGCCAACGTCATCGCCAGCGCGCCGATCGCGTACGCGAGGAGGCCGATGACGTAGGCCTTCTTGCGGCCGATGAGGTCGCCCACCTTGCTGCTGATCAGGATGAACGCGGCCGACACGAGCGCCTCGAGTGCGATGGCGGACTGCACGCCGCTGACCGTGGTGCCCAGGTCGTGCACGACCGCGGAGATCGAAACGTTCATCAGTGACGTGTCGACGACGAGCACGAACATCGCCATCGCGAGCAGGATGGAGAGTCGGGTGCTCCCCGACGAAGGGGCGTCGTTCGCCGCGGCGGCTTCGGGCACGGGCGGAGCGTAGAGGCACGGCGTGTGACGGTGCACCACCCAGCGACCTGGGATACTGACTCCGGTCAGCGTCGCCGACAGCACGAGGAAGGAACGAGAGTGGCCGAACCGCCGTCGGGCACGGTGACCTTTCTCTTCACCGACCTCGAAGGCTCGTCGACGCTGTGGGAGCAGCACCCCGACGCGATGCGGGGTGCGCTGGCGCGCCACGATGCGCTGATCGGCGACGCCATCGTCGGCCGCGCCGGACACGTGGTGAAGACCACCGGTGACGGATTCCTCGCGGCGTTCGCGAGCGCACTCGACGCGGTGGCGGCGGCGGTCGACGCGCAGCTTGCGCTGGGGCGCGAGCCGTGGGCGGAAACCGGTCCGTTGCGCGTGCGCATGGGCATCCAC
>JBEVIU010000113.1:0-20551 GCA_040510575.1 Acidimicrobiia bacterium
GACTCCACGTCCCGGCCGTCGAAGGTCTTGTCCTTGCTCCTCACCGTGCCTGATCGCGCAGGGTCAGGCGCCGACGGCGTGGAAGCCGCCGTCGACGTGGACGATCTCGCCGGTCGTGGCGGGGAACCAGTCGGACAGCAGCGCGACGACGCCTTTGGCGACCGGCTCGGCGTCGCGCACGTCCCAGCCGAGCGGGGCGCGTTGGGCCCACACCTCTTCGAACGCCTCGAAGCCGGGGATGCTCTTTGCCGCGATCGAGCGGATCGGGCCGGCGGCCACGAGGTTCACGCGCACGCCCTGCGGGCCGAGCTCCTTGGCGAGGTAGCGGGCCACGGACTCGAACGCGGCCTTCGCGACGCCCATCCAGTCGTAGAACGGCCAGGCGACGTCGTCGTTGTCGAAGTCGAGCCCGACCACCGAGCCGCCGTCGGGCATCAGTGGCAGCGCGGCCTTCGTGAGCGCCTTGAGCGAGTACGAGGAGATCTGCAGCGCGGTGGCGACGTCTTCCCACGGCGCGTCCATGAAGCCGCCGCCGAGGCACGACTCAGGCGCGAACCCGATCGAGTGCACCACGCCGTCGAGGCGTCCGCCGACCTTGCCCGCGAGCGCGTCGAGATCCTCTGCGCTCTGCACGTCGAGTTCGACGAGCTGCACGTCGGGGGAGGGGAGCTTGCGCGCCGCACGCTCCGTGAGCCGCATGACGCGACCGAACGACGTGAGCACCACCTCCGCGCCCTGCTCCTGTGCGACACGCGCGATCGAGAAGCCGATCGACGCGTCGTTGAGCACGCCGGTGACGAGTATTCGCTTGCCCTGCAGCACGGTGCCTCCCGATGGGCGAGGAACGAGATCGATCAGAGGGGGATGTTCGAGTGACGGCGACGGCTGGACACCTCGCGTTTCGTGTGCAGACGGTCGAGCGCGCTCGCGAGCACCCGGCGGGTGTCGGACGCCGCGATCACGTCGTCGACGTAGCCCCGCTCGGCCGCGATGTACGGGTTCAGGAACCGCTCTTCGTACTCGAGCACCAGCTCCTGCTCCTCGGCCACGCGTCGCTCGGGATCCTCGATCGCCTGGAGCCGGCGGCGATGGAGGATCTGCACCGCGGGTGGTGCGCCCATCACCGCGATCTCCGCCGTCGGCCACGCGACGCAGTAGTCGACGCCGAGCCCACGCGAATCCATCACGATGTACGCGCCGCCGTACGCCTTGCGTATGACGACGCCGATGCGCGGCACCGTGGCCGCGGCATACGAGTGCAACAGCTGCGCGCCGTGGCGGATGATCCCGCGCCACTCGAGGTCCTTGCCCGGCAGGTAGCCGCTGGTGTCGACGAACGTGATGACCGGGATGTTGAAGCAGTCGCACCACTGCACGAACCGAGCGGCCTTCTGCGCGGCGTCGATGTCGAGGCTGCCCGCCTGCTGCATCGGTTGGTTCGCGACGATGCCGACGGGCCGCCCGCCGAGCCGCCCGAGCCCGGTGACCATGCTCGGCGCGTAGGCGGGACGCAGTTCGAACCAGGTGTGCTCATCGAGCACGTCGTCGACGACGAGGCGCACGTCGTACGGCGACGTCGCGCGCGCAGGCACCGCGGCTTCGGCGCGCGACGAGTCTCGGTCGACCGGGTCGTACGGCTCGTCGAACGGCGGATCCTCGAGGTGGTTCGACGGGAGGTAGCTGAGGAGCACGGCCACGGCGTGCACTGCTTCGTCCTCGTCGGCGACCACGAGGGCAGCCACGCCACTGTGCCGCTCGTGTACCGCGGGCCCACCGAGGCGGTCCTGATCGATGGCAACCCCTGTGAACTGCCCGACCACGTCGGGGCCGCTCACGAATGCGAACGCGTCGGTGGTCATGATCACGTGGTCGGCGATCCCGAGCATGAGCGCGGGCCCCGACACTGCCGGTCCGACGAGCATGAGCACGATCGGGACCACACCCGACGCATCGGCGAGCGCGCGGGCGGCGCGCCCCCAGGCGTGCAGCGACGCGACTCCCTCGTTCACGTCGGCCCCCGACGATGCGATCCGCCCGACCACCGGGATCCCGAGGTCGACGGCGAGCCTGATCGCGCGGGTGATGGTCTCGCCTTCGGCCGTGCCGATCGCGCCGCGGTGCTTGCCGCCGTCGATCGAGAACCAGCTGACGCGCCGGCCGTCGATCTCGCGGATCTCCGCGTCGGCGGTGTCGCTCCGGTGCCCGAAGAGGGGCGTCGGAGGTGGTCCGTCGGTCACACGAAACCTGGAGTCGGGGACCGTCAGGCGCCGACGGGCGCGACGATCAGCGTGGCGTTGTGGCCGCCGAACCCGAACGAGTTCGACAGCACCGGCGCCGGCGTGAACGGTCGCGGCTCACCGTGCACCACGTCGAGGCCGATCTCGTCGCCGATCTTCCCGAGGTTCGCGGTGGGCGGGATCGACTGGTGCTTGATCGTGAGCAGCGCAATGGTGGCCTCGGCTGCTCCGGCGCCCGCGATCATGTGGCCGGTGACGCCCTTCGTCGACGTGACGGGGGGACCTGTGTCGCCGAACACCTTGCGGATCGCCTCTGCCTCCGATGCGTCGTTCAGCGGCGTCGACGTGCCGTGCGCGTTCACGTGCCCGATGTCGGATGACTGCAGGCTGGCGTCATCCAGGGCCAGCTGCATGCACGCGGCAGCGCCTTCGCCGCCCGGTGATGGAGCGGTGATGTGGTAGGCGTCGGCGTTGCGCCCGTAGCCGAGCACTTCGCCGTAGATCCGTGCGCCACGCGCTTGCGCGCGTTCGAGCGTCTCGAGGATCACGAACGCGGCGCCTTCGGCCATCACGAACCCGTCGCGATCGGCGTCGAACGGCCGCGACGCGTGCTCGGGGTCGTCGTTGCGATTGCTGAGAGCGGTCATCCGGGCGAACGCCGAGATGGTGAGCGGCGTGATCGGCGCCTCGGTGCCGCCGGCGGCGACCACGTCGGCGGTGCCGTCGCGCACCAGCCGGACGCCCTCACCGATGGCCATGCTGCCCGCTGCGCACGCGGTGGCGATGCAGAGGTTCGGGCCGCGCCATCCGAAGTTGATCGAGATCGCGCCGGCGGTGGCGTTCGGCATCATCATGGTGACGAAGAACGGGCTCACCCGGCTCGCGCCCCGTTCGATGAACGTGGCCTCGTTGATCTCCATCGTCTCGAGCCCACCGACGCCGGTGGCGGCGATCACCGCGCACCGGCTCGGGTCGGCACCCACGTCGCCCGCGTCGGCGAGCGCGTCGGCGGCCGCGGCGAAGCCGAGCTGCGTGACCCGATCCTGACGCCGGACGTCCTTCGGGCCGAAGTACGGCGTCGCGTCGAAGTTCTTCACTTCACACGCGAACTGCACCGGCAGTTCAGACGGGTCCCAGCGCTCGATGCGCCCCGCGGTCCCGCGCCCCGCGGTGACGGTGCTCCACATGGTGTCGAGGTCGGTGCCGGCAGGCGTCTTCACACCCATGCCGGTGACGACGACCCGTGTGCGCCCGCGCGCATCGAGGAACGCGTTGTCGGTCATCCCTTCGCTTCCACCTTGGCGAGGACGAGATCGACGGCCTGCCCCACCGTGCCGACGTTCTCGAGGTCCTCTTCGGGAACGGAGATGTCGAACCGTTCCTCGAGGCCCATGACGAGCTCGACGAGGTCGAGGCTGTCGGCGTCGAGGTCTTCCTTGAAGCGCGCCGTCTCCGTGACGGTGTCGGGCTCCACGCTCAAGACGTCGACGGCGACCTCTCGCAATGCGGAGAGCGCCTCTTCACGTTCCATCTCTTCCTCCAGGTTTCGTGTGTCAGGTTGTCAGGGTTGTGCGTCAGGTCGTTCGATCGAGTGACGCTCGTCGTGTGCGCGCCGATGCCGCGCGCCCGCGACTGGTGCTCAGTGGCCCATCCCGAGTCCGCCGTCGACGGGGACGATCGCCCCGGTGACGTATGCGGCCTGGTCGGAGCAGAGGAACGCGACGACGCCTCCCACTTCCTCGGCGGTGCCGAGGCGCCCGAGCGGCACCGCCTGCTCGGCCCAGGAGCGCCATTCGTCGGGAAGACCGTCGGTCATGGCGGTCACGATAGGTCCAGGGGCCACCACGTTGCAGGTGATGTTGCGCGCCGCGAGCTCACGGGCGACGGCCCGCGAAAGGCCCACCAGCCCCGCTTTCGCGGCCGAGTAGTTGGCCTGACCGGCTTGTCCGCTCTGCCCGCTCACCGACGAGACGTTGACGATGCGTCCGTACCGGCCCCGCATCATCTTCGGTGAGGCACGTCGGATGGTGTGGAAGGCGCCGCTGAGGTTGGTCTGGAGCACCGAATCCCAGTGCTCGTCGCTCATGCGGGCGACGAGCCCGTCGGCCGTGATGCCGGCGTTGTTGACCAGGATCTCCACGGCGCCGAAGGCTTCTTCGATCTCGCCGAAGGCCTTGTCGACGGCCTCGGTGCTGGCGACGTCGGCCTGGACGATGAGCGTCTCCGCGCCGGTGGCTTCGACCGCGGCGGCGGTCTCCTTCGCGCCCTCCGCGTCGGACGAATAGCAGAAGGCCACTCGATGGCCTGCCTCGCCGAGCGACACGGCGACGGCGCGGCCGATGCCACGCGACCCGCCGGTGACGAAGGCAACCCTGCTTTGCCGTCCAGGCACGGAGCCGGGCGTGCCTGTCACCCGTGACCCCAGCGCAGGACGGCGCTGCCCCACGTGAGACCGGCGCCGAAGCCGGAGAGCAGCACGAGGTCGCCGTCTTGCAGTCGGCCGTCGTCGGCCGCTTCGGCGAGCACCAGCGGAATCGATGCCGCGCTGGTGTTGCCGTAGCGATCGATGTTCACGAGGGTGCGCTCCGGGGGGATCGAGAGCCGGCTGGCTGCGGCGTCGATGATACGGAGGTTGGCCTGATGTGGAGCGAACCAGCGGATCTCGTCGACCGACACGCCGGCGCGGTCGAGCGCATGGCTCGCGGACTCGATCACGATGCGCACCGCGCGGCGGAAGACCTCCGGCCCCTGCATCTTGAGGTAGTGGTCGCCCTGCTCCACCGTGTCGGGGGTCGCGGGCATCCGACTGCCGCCGGCGGGGATCTCCAGCAGACCGGCAGCGGAGCCGTCGACACCGAGGTCGAAGGACAGGAGCCCTGGTCCGTCGTCGGGGCTCGCGCTGAGCACCATCGCGGCCGCGCCGTCACCGAACAGGATGCACGTGCTGCGGTCGTGCGGGTCGACGACACGCGAGAGCGTTTCAGAGCCGACGATCAGCACGTGGTCGAGGTTGCCTGCGGTGAGCATCGAGGAGCCCACCACCAGCTCGTACACGAACCCAGCACATCCGGCATTGAGGTCGAACGAACCGCAGGAGATCCCGAGGCCGTCGTTGACGAAGGCGCCGGTGTGGGGGATCAGTTGCTCGGTGGTGGCGGTGGCGACGATCAACAGGTCGATCGCGTCGGGCGTGAGGCCGGCATGCTTGATCGCCGCCGCGCCCGCCTCGATCGCGAGCGTCGCAGTCGTCTCGCCGTCGGCCGCGATCCGACGTTCACGGATCCCGGTGCGCTCGACGATCCACTGGTCGTTCGTGTCGACCCGCGCCTCGAGTTCGGCGTTGGTGAGCCGCTGCGCGGGCAAGGCGGTGCCCCATCCCGCGATGCAGGCGCGCATCCTCAGGCCACTCGGAGCCAGGCGACCGGCTGTCCCTCACGCATGCGCTCGCCCGCCGACACGAGCATGCCGACGAGGCGGCCCGTGAACGGGCTGCGGACGGGAGTGGAAGTACCAGGACCGTCGAGGTGACCGACGGTCTGACCCTCGTCGACCAACGCGCCGGCGTCGACGTCGTCGAGCGGGCGGAACACGCCCACGGAGGGGGCGATGATCATGCGCTCGGGGACGCCGAGTCCCTCGCCGTGCGTCAACAGTGCCTCCATGGTTTACCGAACCTCCTGGGCCACGAGCTTGGAATTGGGGACCTTGAAATCTGGGCGTTCATCGGTGGGGATGTCGAGGGGCGTCGCGATGTTGCAGACGGTCACGTCGGGGGCGCCGCGCTTGGCGAGCGCGGCGAGCATCGACCCGTGACCGACTTCGAAGAAGGTGGTGGCGCCCAGCGCGACGAGCGTGTCCATCGTGGAGCGCCAGAGGACGGGGACCGACACGTGGTCGGCGAGACGGGTGCGCCAGCCGTCGGCGTCGCTGTAGGCCTGGGCGTCGTGGTTGGAGATGACGGGCGCCACCGGAGCGGCGAACTGCATCGTGGCCAGCTCGAGGGCGAGGCCCTCGCTCGCGTCGTGCATCAGCGGAGTGTGGAAAGCGCCGCCGACCTTCAGCGGCGTGGCGCGCTTCACGCCGACGGCCTTTGCCCGCTCGGATCCGGCGACGACGCCGTCGGGTGTACCGGCGATCACGATCTGCCCCGGCGCGTTGTCGTTGGCGACCCAGCAGGCGTCGGCCGCGGCGGTGCAGGCGTCGTCGGCCTGCTCCGGCGTGGCGCCGAGCAGTGCGGCCATGCGGCCGGGGTGCGCGTCGGCTGCGGCTTGGGTGAGCTCGGCGCGGCGGGCGGCGAAGCGCACGCCTTCGTCGAAGGGAAGCGCGCCGGAGGCGATCAGCGCCGTGACCTGACCGAGCGAGTGGCCGGCGAACGCGACCGGGGCGTCGGGGAGCGGTGCAAGCGCGTCCCATGCGACGAGCGAGGTGACCAGGACGGCGAGTTGCGCTTCGCGCGTGCGGGCGAGGGCTTCGGGGGGCGCGTCGGTGACGAGATGGCCGAGCGGCTCGCCCAACGCGGCTTCAGCGCGCTCGACGATCGCCCACGACGGGTGATCGCGCCACGCGCTGGCCATGCCCGCTTGTTGGGTCCCCTGGCCGGGGAAGATGATCGCGACGCTCACCGGTGTGATCTCCGACTGCCGGCTGAGCCGACGTCCTCGAGTTGGTCGTTCCGACACCGGCTCGCGCGTCCTGGTTACATCCGCGCTTCGGCCGTGCCGGCGACTCCTTGTGAAAGAGTGTGGGTCATTACCGACCAGTAGCACTGCTTACTGAGCGGTAACCCGCGGATACTTCACACGCGCGAAATGTTCGTCGCCACGATTCCGGAGATTGGTGAACCCGTCCATGACGCCACACGAGTCGGATGCCCTGATCGCGCGACTCCCGCAACGCCCACCGTTCCTGTTCGTCGACGTCGTCGACGAGTGCGTTCCCGCAGTTCGGGTGCACGCGCGCTACCTCGTGACCGGCGACGAGGACTTTCTCCGCGGGCACTTCCCCGACAACCCGATCGTGCCGGGCGTCATCATCCTGGAGGCGCTCGCGCAGGGGGCGTCGCTCGCGCTGGCAACCGATCCCCGCTACGAGGGCAAGCTCGCCCTGTTCGGCGGTGTGGAGAAGGCCCGGTTCCGCCGCGTGGTCCGACCAGGTGAGGAGCTCGTGCTCACGGCCGAGGTCGAGCGGCTCAGCGCTCGCGGCGGCTGGTCACAGGTGCGCGCCAGCGTGAATGACGAGACAGTCTGCGAGGCGCGGCTCTTCTTCGCCATCGGTTGACGAGCAGCGGCTTGACCGAGCGACGGGGCTGGCGGTCCCGCTCGGCGGTCAGTCGTCGAGGTCGCGCAGCTCAGCGAAGTCGGCGTCGTCGCTCGCAGGCGCAGGGGCGTCGCCGGTGCGCTCGCTGAGGTCCGCGACCCGCGTCGTGGGGATCTCTCCGGTTGCCTCTTCTGGGTTCGGTCGGTGCAGCAGGAGACGGGTCTCGACGTCCTTGTCGAGCGGCGGCTCTTCCCGCACCCGCTTCCACGGTGCGATGACGATCAGGACCAGCACGACGACCGACAGGATTGCGATCGTGATGAGGACGATCGACGACACCGACACTGCCAAGGGGGGGACCACGGACCCATTATCCCCCTTCGAGGGGCGGTCCCATGCAACTCGGCCGGAGGAAGCTTCGAGTCCGGCCTGACCGCTGGCGGGGCATGACGGCCTGATCGTTCCCTTCGTGCGCGATCATTTGCCGGTGAAGCGCCGCGTCGTCATCCGTCGGATCGTGTCCATCGCGATCCTGACGGTCGTGGTGACCGGGATGGCAGCGATCGGGCTCAACGGCGACGTCTTCGCCGGTTTCCAGCGCCGGGCCACGGATGCTCTGTTCCCCGCTGCGCCCGACGACGGCGACATCGCGGTCGTGGGCTTCGACACGAAGACGATCGATCCTGACAGCGGGCTCGGGTACCCATTGCCGCGCGAGAAGGTCGCGGTGCTCGTCGACAACCTCAAAGCGGCCGGTGCCCGGGTCATCGCGTTCGACGTCATCTACCGCTCGGCGTCGGCGACGCCGGGTGCGGACGCGGCCATGCGGAACGCGATCGACAGCGCTGGCAACGTGGTACTTGCAGAGGAGCCCACCATCGGGCCGGCGCGCGACGGCGTCTACACGACGACGGACCTGAGTCCGATCGCACCCGAGATCGCACAGACGACCGGAGCGACTGTCGGCCAGGTGCACCTGAACAAGGATCCCAGCGACGGCATCAGCCGGAGCGTGCCGCTCGTCGTTTCTTCGCCGGATGACTCGACGTTCGTACCTGCGCTCTCGGTCGCGGCCGTGATGATGTACCGCGGGCTCGATCCGAGCCAGTTCATCGTCCGCCCGCACGGGCTTCAGATCGGCGACCGCCTGGTGCCGACCGACGATGCCAAGTCGATGCTGCTCAACTTCTCGCCGGACCTCTCCGGCACGTCGGAGGTCATTCCCGCGGTCGACGTGATCAATGGCACGTTCCCCAAGAAGAAGGTCGCAGGCAAGATCGTCTTCGTCGGCGCTACTGCAACGACCCTCGGCGACGTGAAGACAGCGCCCGTGAACAAGTCGACCGACCTGCCTGGCGTGATGTTCCACGCCAACGCGGCGAACACGATGCTCACTGGCACGTACCTCGAACCGGTCAGCAACTCGCAGACCTTGCTCTGGGTCGCCGCGCTCACTGCGCTCATCGGGACGGCAGTGCTCCTCCTCCCGCTCTGGATGTCGATCGTCTTCACGGTCCTGATCCTCGTCGGATACGTGGTGTACGCGTTCCAGCAGTTCAACAGCGGCAACGTGCTCAACTTCGTGTACCCGTCTCTCGCGGTGATCGTCGCGTTCATGGGCGCGCTCGGCGTGCGCTACTTCGGTGAGACCCGTCAACGTCGTCACATCACGACGCTGTTCTCGCAATACGTCCCCGAAGCGGTGGCGCAGCGACTCGTGGACGAGGACCGAGCGTCCATCGCCGTCGAGGGCGAGCGGCTCGACATGACCGTGTTGTTCTGCGACCTCCGCGGGTTCACCGCGATGTCGGAGAACCTGGAGCCGGCCGTCGTGCGGACGATGCTCAACGTCTATTACGACCGCGTCACCGACGTCGTCCTCGCGATGGAGGGCACGCTCATGAAGTACGTGGGTGACGAGGTGTTCGCGGTGTGGGGTGCGCCGCTGCCCAGCAGCGACCATCCCACCCGTGCGCTGGAGTGCGCGATCGCCATCCAGGCGTTGACCCCCGACCTGAACCGTGAACTGGTCGAGCAGGGCGCGCCGGAGGTGTCGTTCGGGATCGGCCTGAACACGGGCGAAGCGGTCGCGGCGCACTTCGGCGGTGGCCGACGACGTCAGTACGACGTGGTCGGGAACACGGTGAACGTCGGCGCGCGCCTGTGCTCCGCGGCCGGACGGGGTGACATCATCCTGTCAGATCAGGTCTTGACCCGAGTCCTGTCGCCACCGCCGGTCGAACCGGTCGGACGGATCGAGTTGAAGGGCGTGAGCCGCGAACTCCAGCTCTGGCGAGTAGTGCGTTCTGAGTCGGCTATTCTTCCCGAATCCGTGGTGGGGCGCGAAGCGGCTGCCGCGGTTCCGGAAGGGTGATAGGGGCCGGACGAGCAGCAAGGATGCGGGCGATGGGTACGACCACGAAAATCCGGTGCAAGGCCTTGCCGATCGTCGTGCTGGTGTGCACGTCAATGGCGATGACGATGATCGCGACAAGCGGGATCGCGAATGCCGCGACACCGCTCGCGAACCTCAAGATCACTGAAGCCAACGTCTCGATCAAGCAGAAGGGCGCCTCCGACTTCGTCGCCGCGAAGGACGACCAGGCGCTGAAGCAGGGCGACACGATCAAGACCGACGCCGACGGCCGCGCGGAGATCGCGTACACCGACGGCTCGCTCACGCGTCTCGCCGGTTCGACGGTCTTCACCATCTCGAAGCTCACCAGCGAGCGCGGTGGTCGCCAGACCCAGGGCACGCTCTCGGTCGGCGAGACGTGGAACCGCGCGGCCAAGGTCTCCGAGACGGGCTCCTTCGAGGTGAAGGCCGGAGGAACGACGGCTGCCGTCGAGGGCACCGCCTTCGTCGTGTCGTGCGTGCCGAAGGACAACGGCAAGCAGGAAGTCACCTGCACCGTCACCGCAGTGGTCGACGACATCAAGGTCAGTAGCGACGCGTGGGACGTCACCTCGGTGACGAACGTCTCCTAGGGACACATGAGACAGACGCACCGCTCAGAGCGGGGTCTTGGCCCCCGCTCCGGCCGACGTTTCCGGATCGCAGCCGCTGCGCTCGCCGTCGTGACGCTCGCGGCCTTCGCCGCCAGCTGCAGCAGCGACGACTCCGAGTCGAAGTCGGACTCGAAGAACTCGAGCTCGAACTCCGGGTCGAACTCGGGCTCCTCGGCCGGATCGTCCGCGCAGCAGGCGTCGGTCACGGTCGAAGGGGCCGAAGAGGCGATCTCCAAGTACGTGGAGAGCCAGGGCAAGGGGTACGCCGGCGACTGCGCCGACGCATCGTTGCCGAAGGACAAGGGCAAGTGGTGCTCCACCCTGATCGAGGGTGACGACACCAGCAACACCAAGACCTACGAGGTCGGACCCGTGGGTGGCAAGGCGGTCGCCAAGGTCACGGTGACCCGCAAGGGTTCGGCGCAGCTCACGCCTGGCCTGCAGGTCGGCGTCGCCGACGGCAACGTCGGCGTGCCGCAGGCGCTCACCGCCGAGCAGCTGGCCAACAACACGTTCATCACCGGCAACTTGATCCTCGACCAGGCCGCCGGAATCGGCAACGGCCTCGCCGACCTTCCCCCGGGCACACCAGCTGCGGGTGATGGCGGCACCGATGGCGGTACCGGCGGCGGCGGCGGAGGCGGAGGCGGGGGCACCCCGACGGTCGAGATCGACCCGGGCGCCGGCACCGGCGCGTACCCGCCCGACGGTGTGATCGTCATCGAGAACCCCAACCCCGAGCCAGGCGGTGAGGTCGTGTTCCGCGGCGGCGGCTGCACGGGCAACGAGGTGTTGCAGGTCCTCTTCGACGGGCACCCCATCGGCACGATCACGTCCGATCCCGCAGGCAACTTCGCCGGATCGATCTCGATCCCGCTGGGGACGGCGCCCGGGATCCACACCCTCACCATCAAGGGCGCGGTCTGCGAGCTCAACGCCGCGATCACCGTCGGCGGTCAACTGGCGTTCACCGGTTCCTCGAGCCACACGACCACGTATGTGCTCGGCGGGTTCGCGGCGGTCGCGATCGGCATGGTGCTCGTCTTCGGGTCCCGCCGTCGCCGTACGAGCGGACGCTCCACGGCGAGTTCCTCCACCTCGTGAGTCCTCGGTGGGGCCGATGAGCTTCGACGCGACGATCGACCAGCGCATCGAGCTCCTGCGGTCAGTGTGGCTGTTCTCGGCCTGCACCGACGACGAGTTGGCGCGGATCGCCGCGTTGTCCCGTCCCCAGGAGATCGCCGAGGGCACCGAGGTCACCCGGCAGGGCGACGAGGGCCTCGAGTTCTACGTGATCGTCGAAGGCGACGCGAACGCAGCAGTCGACGGCGACGTGGTCGGGTCGATCGGCGCCGGCGGGTTCTTCGGTGAGATGGCACTCATCGACGGCGGCGAGCGCGTGGCCACCGTGGTCGCGACCTCGCCGATGAAGGTGCTCGTGCTCGACCGTCACGACTTCAACGAGATGCTGTCGATCGCGTTGCCGGAGATCACGCCGAAGCTCCTCGCAGTGATGGGGGCGCGGATGCGCGCCATCGAGCAGCACGACGGCGTGGCGTCGACGCTCGGACTCTGATCGGCGCCGGACCTGTCCCGGGCCCTCACGGGCGAGCCCTGTCGATGCGTGAGCTCGCCGAGCGTCTGTACTTCCTATCGCCGCCGAGCTTGTCGACGAGCGCGTTGCTCAGGGCTACCTTCCGTTGACGTCGTGTGTCTGGGTCGGTTCGCCGCTCTGGCTGCCGACTTCGGCTGGCGCTGCACGACGGGTTGTCTCGGCGGGCTCATCGCGGAGGTCGAGGTCGTCGCGACGTGCGCGTCGATCGTCGTCCCGGTCACCGTCTCGCCAGAACGCGTCAGCACTCCTGTTTGCGGACGGGTCGGGCTGGTATGCCCGCTGACTTCCCGCCTTGGCGATTCCGCGACTGAGGATGTAGGCGATCGCGATCCAGGTTCCGTACCGCCAGGCGGTGGTGCGCGCGATGTCATCGAGGACGTAGCCGCCAAGGAACACTGCGGCTGTTGCCCCCGCGGCGACCCAGAACTCGCTCGTCAGGATGAACGACTTCGTCTCGGGTCGACGCAACACCTGGTCGTCTCGCGCTCTCATTCGTTGACTCATGTCGCAACCTCCAAACGCTGCCCACTCCGGGGCTCAGCGATACCCATGGAACGGCCGGCGAAACCGCTGTTTCCTGAATCGGGTGCGCGCCGTTCGCGACTGGTTCGCCGTCTTCTGAGACTGACGCCACAGTTTCGGGCAACTCCCTTTCGAGCAAGAACCGCTCGGGCAGCTCGACACGCCGGAGGTTCAAGTGGGAATTGCACTCGCCATCGTCATGCCGCTCTTGATCGCCGCATCGATCGTCGGAGCGTGCCGCATGGAAAATGTCCCGAGCCCGAAGCGCTGAACAATGAGCGACACGCAAGGCGACATCGAGCGATTTCGCGCCATGCTCGACGCGCTGGGCGCGGCCGTCACGGCCCCTGTCCCTGCGAGCGGGCTACTGCGTCGCACCAGGCGCGTCGTCATCTCACGGATTCCACGACGAGGGCGGTGACGAGCGGCTCAGTCCGCCACCTCGCGTGCCCTGCTGATCTCGCACACGCGGTGCCCGGAGTGGGACTCGAACCCACATGTCCTTGCGGACAATCGGTTTTGAGCCGATCGCGTCAGCCAATTGCGCCATCCGGGCGAGACGGTGACGTTACCCGCGCGGCGCGACCGATTCGTCTGCACAAAGACCGAGGAGCAGTGGGAAACCATCGACCGCCGCGCCGGCCTTCGGGTGCACTTCGAAGTGGAGGTGCGGGCCGGTCGACACGCCCGTGGAGCCGACGTAGCCGATGACGTCGCGTGCCTTCACCAACCCCCCGGTGCCCTCGTAGCGCGAGAAGTGCGCGTAGTAGTAGGCGACGTCGTCCACGCCGTACAGCCACGCGCCGTGCCCGCCACCGGGGCTCTCGTCCTGGATCAGGAGTCCGTCGACGACCGCAACCACAGGCGTGCCTTCGAGCGAGGGCATGTCGATTCCCTCGTGGACCGTGCCGCCGTCGCGAGGCTCGGCGAAGTCGTCGGTGAACACCACGAGGCCTTGCACCGGGCACACGAGCGCGCCGGTGTCGACGTCGATCTGATCCGCCTTCTTCGCCAAGGCATCCTTGACCTTGTCGTACGCCGCCGCTGCGGTGGCCAACTTCGCGTCGAGCAGCTCGCGGAGCGGGACGAGCGACGCGATCGTGCGTTCCAACTCGCCGCGCTGAGAACGGAGCTGCACCTGACGGGCTTCGAGCTCGTGTGCGGTGGTCTGCAGCTCCGAGGCGAGCGACGCGTCGTGGTCGCCGATCGTCTCGGTGAAGTGTGCAGCACGCGCCGCGTCGACCACGTTGCTCGTGCTCACGAGGGCATCCAACTTGGGAGCGGCGCTGCGAACGTAGAGCCGGGCCGCGCGCTCACGCAGCTGGCGATGGAGGTCGTCGGCTCGCGCACGCAGCGCGGGGATCTCCGTCTCGCCTCTGGCGATCTCAGCCTCGAGCTCGGCCTTCTGGGTCTGTGCCGCCGACATCTTCCCGGCCAGGTCGGTGGCGACGCGACGGGCGTCGTCGAGTCGTTCCTGGACGAGCTCGAGCGCCGTACGCCGGGTCAGGTCGGGGTCCGCCTCTTCTGCGCCGGCGGCCGCGGCAAGGAGGAAGGAACCGGCGAGGAGACCGACGATCACAGCGACGAGTGCGGCCGTCGGCCTGTGGCGTGGTCTCGTGCTGTGCCGTCGAGTGGTCATTCCGTCCTTTGCGGGGGCGCACCCCGGACACCCATCGGCGTTGTCGACCGATGGCGACGATGTCTTGACCCGCGCCGGGTCGCGCCGCACTCAACACACAACGTCTGCAGTGAGGCTCCGTCATAGACTTCGGCCATGTCGCAGTCGATCCTCGAGCGCCGGCTCGTTGACGTGAGCGAGCGTTTGAAGCGCATGCGCGCCGAGCTCGACATCACCGACGAGCAGCTCAGCGTGCTCGAGCAGGAAGCCGAAGACGTTCGCCTCCGTGCACTGGTGGCGGAGACCCCGCTCGCCGACGTCGAAGCGCGCGACGCCCGCCGTCATGCCGATGCACTCGCCGGCCACCGCGACTCGATCCGCGCGACCGTGCGCGAGCTCGAGCAGGAACAGGACCGGCTGCTCGACCGCATCTCCGCCGGGCTGTCGGCCAGCTAGGCGGAGCGGTTCCGGTGTCGGAGACCACCATGAGCGCCCCGACGCGAGTCGTCATCGCCGAAGACGAGGCGATCATCCGCCTCGACCTCAAGGAGCTCCTCGAGGAAGAGGGCTACGCAGTCGTCGGCGAGACAGGACGGGGCGACGAAGCCATCGAGCTCGTGCGCCAGCTGGATCCCGACCTCGTGATCCTCGACATCAAGATGCCGGGGCTCGACGGGCTCTCGGCCGCTCGCCACGTGGCGGGGGAGCGGATGGCCGCGGTGCTCATCCTCACTGCCTTCTCCCAGCGTGAGCTGGTCGAGCAGGCACGCGACGCCGGCGCCCTTGCGTACTTGGTGAAGCCGTTCCAGAAGAGCGACCTGATCCCGGCGATCGAGATCGCGCTCGGACGGTTCGCCGAGATGGCCGCACTCGAGCAGGAGGTCGGTGATCTCCAGGAGCGGCTCGAGGCGCGCAAAGTGGTCGACCGGGCCAAGGGTCGACTGATGGACGGCACCGGCATGTCGGAACAGGACGCGTGGCGGTTCCTCCAACAGCAGGCGATGGCGAACCGGCTGAAGATCTCCGACATCGCGCGACGCGTGGTCGACGGCGAGCTCACGCCCTGATATCTCGGTCGCTCCCTCGCTGACCTGGGGTCGCACGAGCGCATTCGCTTGCTCCCGCGCTCCTACGCTCGTCCCTCGCTTCGGAGCTCCATTCCGTGTTCAGGTCGTACGATCCGAGGATGGCGCAGGCGGGCGAGTCCAAGCTGTTGTTGATCGACGGGCTGTCGCTCGCGTTCCGAGCGTTCTACGCGCTGCCCTCCGACCTGTCGACGCCGAACGGCACCATCACGAACGCGGTGTACGGCTTCACCTCGATGCTCGTGAAGGTGCTCGCCGACGAGCAGCCCACCGAGATCGCCGTCGTGTTCGACGCGCCGGGCCGCACCTTCCGCGACGATCTCGACCCCAACTACAAGGGCACGCGCAAGGAGACGCCCGACATCTTCGTGCCGCAGCTCCCGCTGATCCACGAAGTCGTCGACACGCTCATGATCCCGACCCTGGAGGTCGAGGGCGTCGAGGCCGACGACGTGATCGGCACGCTTGCCACGCGGGCGGCCGACGCGGGAATCGACGTGATCGTGGTCACCGGCGACCGTGACGCCTACCAACTCGTGCGCGATCCGCACCTCAAGGTGCTCTACAACCGCCGCGGAGTGTCCGACTACGTGTTGTACGACGAAGCAGGCATCTTCGAGCGCACCGGCGTGACGCCGCAGCAGTACCCGGAGTACGCCGCGCTGCGCGGTGACCCGAGCGACAACCTGCCGGGAGTGCCCGGCGTCGGGGAGAAGACGGCGGCGAAGTTGGTGTCGACGTACGGGTCGCTGGAGGGGATCTTCGAGCACCTCGACGAACTCCCGCCGAAGCAGCGCCAGAACCTCGGAGAGTCGCGGGAGCGGGTGTTCCTGAACCGTGAGATGTCTGTGCTTCGCTGCGACGTGCCGCTCGACGTCAGCCCCGGCGAACTGCAGCAGGGCGCATGGGACCGCGAGGCAGTGCGCGTGCTGTTCGACCAGCTCGCGTTCCGCACACTGCTCCCGCGCCTGCTCGACGCGGTGGGGGAGAGCTCAGCCGAAGCGGACGGCGGTGCGACGCTCGACGTCGAGGTCGAATCGCTGCGCGACGCCGCGGCGGCCTGCGCCCTGTTCGTCGAGATCGGCGCACGCGGGTTGCCGTACGCGCTCGAGCCGGTGTGGGACGGCCTGCCGATCGTGAGCCCGTTGCGTTCGTTGGCGGTCGCGGGTGCCGATCGGGTCGTGCACCTCGACGGTGCGCTGCTGACGGAACCGTCGGTTCGCGACGCGATCGCCGCGCTGGTCGGGACCGGTGGACCGCCGCTCGTTGCGCATCGCGCCAAGGAGCTCATGCACGGGCTCGCGCTCGACGTGCGTACCCTCGCCGACGACACCGCGCTGATGGCGTACCTGCTCGATCCAGCTGAGGGGAAGTACCTGCTCGACGATCTCGCGTTGCGGTTCCTCTCGCTCGAGGTGACGTCGCCCGATGTCGAGCCCGGCACCCTCGACTTCGACGGCCAAGCCGAGGTCGACCATGCCGGTCGTCGTGCTGCGGTCGTGTTGCAGCTGGCCGGCGCGTTGCGCGAAGCGCTCGAGGCGCGCGAGCTCACGGATCTCTACGAGCGGTTCGAGCTCCCACTCGTTCGCGTGCTCGCGCGCATGGAGACGGCAGGCATCAAGATCGACCGCGAGTTCCTCGAGGGCCTGCGCGCCGATCTCTCGAAGCAGTGCGACGAGTACGTGCGGCGCATCCATGCGTTGGCGGGTGAGGAGTTCAACGTGAACTCCACTCCGCAACTGCGGGTGATCCTGTTCGAGAAGCTCGGGCTCGTCCCGGTGAAGAAGACGAAGACCGGCCCGTCGACCGACGCTGACTCGCTCCAGAAGTTGGCCGAGGAGCACCCGATCGTCGAGGAGCTGCTGCGATACCGCGAGGTCGAGAAGCTGCGCAGCACTTACGCCGACGCGTTGCCACCCTTGATCCGCGCCGACGGTCGCGTGCACGCGACGTTCAAGCAGATCGACACCACCACTGGTCGCATCTCGAGCGAGGCCCCGAACCTGCAGAACGTGCCGGTGCGAACCACCGACGGCCGCGAGATGCGGCGTGCGTTCATCGCGGAGGACGGCTGGGGCCTGCTGACCGCCGACTACTCCCAGATCGAGCTACGCGTCCTCGCCCACCTTGCGGAGGACCCGGGGCTGATCGACGCGTTCGAGCGGGGCGCCGATGTTCACACGACCACGGCGTCCGCGGTGTTCCACGTCCCCGAGGAAGAGGTCGACGACGCGCAACGCCGCTTCGCCAAGGTCGTGAACTACGGCCTCGCGTACGGCATGGAGGCATACGGACTCGGCCAGCGCCTCGACATCCCCACGGGTGAGGCGGCGCAGATCCTCGAGGCGTACTTCGACGGTTTCCCGAACGTGAGGGACTTCATGCAGCGCACGGTGCAGGAAGCGAAGGAGCGCGGCTACACCACCACCATCTTCGGCCGTCGGCGTCAGATCACCGAATTGGCCTCGGACAACTTCCGCATCCGCCAGATGGGGGAGCGCATGGCGCAGAACGCGCCCGTGCAAGGTTCCGCCGCCGACGTGTTCAAGCTGGCGATGATCGATCTCGACGCCGCCCTCGACGCCGCCGACTCCGAGGCTCGCATGTTGCTCACGGTGCACGACGAGCTCGTGCTCGAGGTGCCGGTCGACGCGCGCGACGCCACGGAGGCGATCGTGCGCGAGGTCATGGAGCACGTCACCGAACTGCGGGTGCCGCTCACCGTCGACGTCGGCTTCGGTCCCAACTGGGCGATGGCCAAGTAGCCGCGGTGGGCGAGCCGAGCCGGGGGGGTGGGCCGAGCGAAGGCGCGTGGTTCGACGAGATCGCGACGTTCCTGGGGACGGCGTACCTGCGCAATGCCTTCACCATGGGCACGAGCCAGGAGGTCGACTTCCTGGTCGAGACGTTGGCGCTCGAGCCGGGCATGCGGGTCCTCGACGTGGGCTGCGGGCCCGGACGCCACTCGCTCGCGCTGAGCCGGCTCGGCATCGACGTGGTGGGCGTCGACCACTCCTCGGCCTTCGTCGAGCTCGCACGCGGCGCGGCTGCCGAGGAAGGGCTCGACGTGCGCTTCGAGCAGCTCGACGTCCGGGAGCTCGCGTTCGACGGCGAGTTCGATGCCGTCCTGTGCCTGTGCCAGGGCGGCTTCGGGCTCCTGGGCGGTCGCGACGAGCCCGACGTGTTCGCCCGCATCGCGAATGCGATACGACCAGGCGGTCGCCTCGCCCTCACGGCGTTCTCGGCTGCCTTCGCGATCCGCTTCCTCGAGGACAACGAGTCGTTCGACCCTGCCACGGGCGTGTTGCACGAGCGGGCGACGGTGCGAGGGCCGGCCGGCGACGAGCGCGAGTTCGACCTCTGGACCACGTGCTTCACCGGACGTGAGCTCGAGTTGCTCGCACGCGCAGCAGGGCTGCGGGTGGATCTTCTCGCCGGCGTCGAGCCCGGGCACTATGGCACCGAGGCGCCCACGGTGGAGCATCACGAGCTGCTGCTCCTCGCGACGCGGCCTCACTTTCCGGATCGCGGGCAAACGCTGTAACCTGGCCGGTTGGGCCTCGTTCCGGGGCCCGCCTGTCGCGTCTCACACCTCGAACCGGCTCGACCGGTCGGCGTTCGGGAGCGCAGGTCCGACCCTCACTCTCACCCAGTCCGATTCCAGGAGCGATGTTTTGTCCGAGCAAGACGTGACGGAGGCGATCAGCGCCGACGTCCCCGAGGACGGCGGGGTGCAGGCGGCAACGCCGACCCCGGAAGTAACAGCACCCAGCGAGAACGACACGCCGGCCACCGAGCCCGAGGCCGCAGCTGCGACCAACGGCCAGAGCGAGGCCGAGGCCGAGGCCGAAGCCGACGCCGACCGCAAGCTCAACGGGGTCGTGGTGTTCGACGACCTCGGCGGGCTCTCGTTCGCCGACGCGGTCGACGCCACCATCGTCGAGTTCGACGACGGTGACATCGTCACCGGGCGGGTCGTGAAGATCGACACCGACGAGGTGCTGCTCGACATCGGCTTCAAGTCCGAGGGCGTGATCCCGTCGCGGGAGCTCTCGATCCGCAACGACGTCGACCCGCACGAGATCGTGTCGCTCGACGACGAGCTCGAAGCCCTCGTCCTCCAGAAAGAGGACAAGGACGGTCGTCTCATTCTCTCCAAGAAGCGCGCGCAGTACGAGCGCGCCTGGGGTGCGATCGAGGAGATCAAGGAGAAGGAAGGCATCGTCAAGGGGCCGGTCATCGAGGTGGTCAAGGGTGGCCTGATCCTCGACATCGGTCTGCGTGGTTTCCTTCCCGCGTCGCTCGTCGATCTCCGTCGGGTGCGCGACCTCCAGCCCTACGTGGGTCGCGACCTCGAGTGCAAGATCATCGAGCTCGACAAGAACCGCAACAACGTGGTGCTCTCCCGTCGTGCGTACCTCGAGGAGACCCAGCGCGAGCAGCGTGACGAGTTCCTCACGAACCTGAAGCCGGGCGAGATCCGCGAGGGTGTCGTGTCTTCGGTGGTCAACTTCGGCGCCTTCGTCGACCTCGGCGGGATGGACGGTCTCGTCCACGTGTCCGAGCTGTCGTGGAAGCACGTCGACCACCCGAGCTCCGTCGTGCAGGTGGGCGACGAGGTCACCGTGCAGGTGCTCGACGTCGACCTCTCGCGCGAGCGCATCTCGCTCTCGCTCAAGGCCACACAGCAGGACCCGTGGCAGGAGTTCGCGGGCAGCCACGAAGTGGGTGAGCTGGTCTACGGCCGGGTCACGAAGCTGGTGCCGTTCGGTTCCTTCGTGCAGGTCGGCGAAGGCATCGAAGGACTGGTGCACATCTCCGAGATGGCGGTGCACCACGTCGAGGCACCCGAGCAGGTCGTCACCCCCGGCGAGGAGCTGTGGGTGAAGATCATCGACATCGACCTCGACCGTCGGCGGATCTCGCTGTCGATCAAGCAGGCGGCCGAGGGTGGCGTCGTGTCCGCGGAGTACCAGGAGCACTTCGGCGAGCACGCCTACGACGAGGCCGGCAACTACATCGGCCCGGCCTACGAGGAGGGCGCCGAACCGGGCGCCGAGGCTCCCGACGCGCCGGCCGCCGACGATGGTGGCGCCGAAGCACCTGCCGCCGAAGCGCCTGCTGCCGAGGCATCCGACATACCGGTAGCCGAGGCGCCTCCGGCCGACGGTGGCGCTGCCGCGGAGCCCGACACGGGCACCGACGAGGC
>JBEVIU010000114.1:0-15820 GCA_040510575.1 Acidimicrobiia bacterium
TCAGGGCGCGCCGCTCGTCGCGGCCGGTGGGGGTGGGAGGGGGTCCGGCCGAGATCTCGATGATGGGTGTGGAACAGGTGTACGGACGACTCAGGCCGCGGGATGGCGCGCGGTCGCCGCGGCGGCCGCTTCGTCGAGCGCGGCGCGGTGGCGCTCGTACGCCCAGCGAGCACTTTCGTGGGCGACCGCGGGATGGAAGCCCATTGCGTGCAGCACCCGTTCGACGTGATCGGCGCCGTCGCCCTGCTCGAGCAGCGTGAACGCGAGCCGGCGGGCGTTGCGTCGAGCGGTGGCAAGTGGCGCCTCCGCGAGGTGCGCGTCGGCCCACTCGGCGTGAGCGACCTGGAGCTCGGCGGGGAGGCGCTTCATGTGGCGGCGGTTGACCGGTGGCAGGTTTCGACGCACCGCCACCGTGCCCGCGCCGTCGTCGCACGCGAGCTCGAACTGCGACAACCGCGTGAGCGTGCGCACGATCGGCGAGCTGGTGCCGTCGCGTTGGCCGAGGCCGAGCGCGTGGGACGTGTCCGAGACGGTGAGCTCGACGCTGCCGGAGGCGTGGTCGAAGCGGTCGGCGAGGTGACGCAGGAGCAACAGGGCGGTCGGCCCCAGCGTGGGGAGCCAGAAGGTCTCGACGTACCTCGAGCGTGGGTCGTACCCGAGGGTGTCGATGATCGGGTCAGGCCATGGTTGGATCGTGAGGGTGGACGGCATCGGGCTCCTCGGGACGCGTGAGGGGAGGGTGGCGTGCTGCGAACCGGGGAAGTTGCGTGCGGCAGACCGATGGCCGTCCCGTCGGGCGGGCCAAGCGCTGCGCGGTGGGGCCGTGCTGTCTCAGAGTGTACAAAACGGCACGAATCGGGTCAAGACCCTGGGGAAGATCGCTCAGGCGACCGCGTCGGCGCTGCGGTGGACGCGCAGCGAGCCCGCCGGGTCGGCGCCGAAGAACTCTGCTGGACGCGCCGGGCCGAACAGGAAGCCCTGGCCGAGCTCGCAGCCCATCCCGCGCAGGGCGTCGAGCTGGTCCGGACGCTCGATGCCCTCGGCAACCGTGTGCAGGTGCAGCGCACGCGACAGGCTCACGATCGCGGTCGTGATCGCGTCGCTGTCGGCGCGCTGACCGACGCCGGCGATGAACGACCGGTCGACCTTCAACGCTTCCACCGGGAGTTGCTGCAAGTACGCGAGCGACGAGTAGCCCGACCCGAAGTCGTCGACCGACAGGTGCACGCCGAGGGCGCGCAGCGCGCCGAGCGCGCTGAGCGCCGACTCGGTGTCGCGCATCAGGGTGCTCTCGGTGATCTCGAGCCAGAGCGAGTCCGGGTGCAGGCCGGTCTCCGACAACACGCGTGCGACCTCGTTGGGCAACGCGGGCTCGGCGAGCTGTCGAGGCGAGAGGTTCACGCTGATCGACACGCGTGAACCCGGCTGCGCAGCCCGGTGCCAGCGCACGGTCTGACGCCCGGCTTCCTCCAGTGCCCACATCCCGATCGGGACGATGAGGCCCGTCTCCTCGGCCAGTGGGATGAACTCGCCCGGTGCCACGAGACCTCGCTCGGGGTGCTGCCAGCGGATCAGCGCTTCGAAGCCGGTGAGCTTCATCGTGGTGAGATCGAGGATCGGCTGGTAGTGCACGCGCAGCTCGCCGCGCTCCAACGCCCGGTGGAGTGCGTTCCCGGTGCGCAGGTTGTCGACGGCGCGGTGGTGCGTCGGCGCGTCGAACAGCTCGGCCCGGTCACGTCCGAGGTCCTTGGCGTGGTACATCGCAGCGTCGGCGTTGCGGAGCAGTGTCTCGGACGTGTCGCCCTCGCCCTCCGAGAGCGCGATGCCGATGCTGGCGGTGACGAACACCTCGCCTTCCACCAGCACGACCGGCTTGGCGATGACCGCGGCCAGACGCTCGGCCATGAGCTCCGCGGTCTCCTCGCTCGACACGTTCTGACTCAGCACCACGAACTCGTCGCCGCCGAAGCGGGCCACCACGTCGGTCGGGCCCATGGCGGAGCTCAACCGGTCGGCCACCGACACGAGCAGTCGGTCGCCGGCGGAGTGGCCGAGGCTGTCGTTGACGACCTTGAAGCGGTCGAGGTCGAGGAACAGCACGGCGACACGCTCGTGCTGCTTGGTCGCCCGCGCGAGCTCGCGACCCAGCCGCTCCACGAAGAGCAACCGGTTCGGCAGACCGGTCAACGGGTCGTGGATCGCCTGGTGCGCGAGCGCCTCGCCGCTCGCCTTTCGTTCCGTGATGTCCTCCATCTGCGACACGAAGTAGAGCGGTCGCCCGTCGAGGTCACGGACGAGCGACGTGCTCACCGACATCCACACCGGATGACCGTCGTGGTGCAGGAACCGCTGTTCGTGCTGATCGCTCGGGATCTCGCTGGCGAGGAGCCCTTCGATCGAACGCCGCGCGACGTCACGGTCGTCGGGATGGCTCAAGTCGTCGATGCCTGCGCGCAGGAGCTCGTGCTCGGAACGACCGAGGATCCCGACGAGCGCGCGGTTCACACGGAACACGCGTCCGTCGAGCGACACGAGCGCCATGCCGATCGGCGCGTGCTCGAACGCGCTGCGGAACCGCTCCTGCGCCTCTCGCAGGTCGGCCTCCGCGCGTCGCCGATCGGTGAGGTCTCGGGCGCTGATCACGAGCCCTTCGACCGACGGGTCGTCGAAGAGGTTGGTGCCGAGGATCTCCACCGCTCGCCATCCGCCGTCGGCATGGCGCAGACGGCACTCGACCCGTTCGGCGCCCTTTTCGTGCGCGAGCACGGTGTGGAACGCCTCGACTGCGAGGTGTCGGTCCTCGGGGTGGATGAGGTCGAACACGCTGGTGCCGATCAATGGCTCGATGTCGAGCCCGAGGATTCGCTCGGTCGCCGGGCTCGCGTACACGAGGTGGCCGTTGGAGTCGAGCACGGCCATGATGTCGTTCGAGTCGCGCACCATCGTGCGGAACAAGGCCTCATTGCGTTCCAGGAGCTCGTTCACGCGATCGACGGTGCGCGCGGCGCGTCGGCCGACGACCCGCATGCCCACGACCGCCAGCACGACGAGGCCGGCGAGTGCCAAGAGGACCAAGACCTCTTCCGAGCGCATGCCGATCACGCCTGATACGTCGGATGATCGGCGGAAAACCTTGATGCTGGTGGGTCGGGGATCCTTCAGGTCTCAGGCAGAGTCCCCGTGCAGAAAGGCCTGCAGCACCGCCTGAGCTGCCGCGGTCGGGGTGACGGTGCCGGCGGCGACATCGGCCTCGAGCCGCGCCGCCAATTCGGCGACGGCGGGGTCGGCGCGCAACGACGCGACCAACGTCTCTGTGACTTCTGACCACATCCACGCCTGCGCCTGGTCGGCGCGCCGATCGTCGAGCTCAGACGCGACGGCCGTGCAGTACGCCTCGATCGCAGTCCACACCTCGGCGATGCCGGTGCCCCGGAGCGCCGAACAGGTCAAGACCTGTGCCGACCAGGCGGGAGTGCGCGGTCGCACGAGGTGCAACGCCGCGGCGTAGTCCGACGCAGTGGTCGCGGCAGCCGCGGCGAGGTCGCCGTCGGCCTTGTTGACCACGACGAGGTCGGCGAGCTCCATGATCCCGCGCTTGATCCCCTGGAGCTCGTCGCCTCCGCCAGGCGACACCAGCACCAGGAAGAGGTCCACCATCGCGGCGACCGCCACCTCCGACTGCCCGACGCCGACGGTCTCGACGAGGACCACGTCGAAGGCCGCCGCCTCGCACAGGAGCAGCACTTCGCGCGTGCGCCGGGCGACGCCGCCGAGGGTGCCCCGGGTCGGCGACGGCCGGACGAACGCGTCATCGGCACGCGTGAGCTGTTCCATCCGCGTCTTGTCGCCCAGGATCGAACCGCCGCTTCGAGTGCTGGACGGGTCGACCGCCAGGACCGCGACCCGGTGGCCGCGCTCGATGAGGTGGAGGCCGAGTGCCTCGATGAACGTCGACTTCCCCGCGCCCGGCGCGCCCGAGATGCCGATGCGAACCGCGCCGCCGGTGTGGGGCAGCAACTCGGCGAGCAGCTCCTCGGCGTCGGTGCGGTGGTCGACGCGCGTCGACTCGGCCAGCGTGATCGCGCGAGCGAGGGAGCGTCGATCGCCGTCGAGCACACCCTTGGCGAGTGGGTTCACCTGGCCAGTCTGGCTGACATCGCTCGGAAGTTCGGGTCTCAGCGGTCGAGCAGGTCCAGTACCTCGGCCGCGGCGCGCGGGATGTTCGTGCCCGGCCCGAACACCGCGGCCACGCCGGACTCCTTCAGCTCCGCGTAATCCTGTGCGGGGATCACCCCGCCCACGACCACGAGCATGTCGTCGGCGCCCTGCTTGCGGAGCTGCGCGATCAACTCGGGCACGAGCGTCTTGTGGCCCGCCGCCTGGCTCGACACACCCACGATGTGCACGTCGTTCTCGATCGCGTCGCGCGCCGCCTCTTCGGGCGTCTGGAAGAGCGGGCCGACGTCGACGTCGAAGCCGAGGTCGGCAAAGGCGGTTGCGATCACCTTCGCCCCGCGGTCGTGTCCGTCCTGGCCGAGCTTCACCACGAGGAGTCGAGGGCGACGACCTTCGCGTGCCGCGAACGCGCTGACGCGACCCTGGATCGCTTCGTACTCGTCGTCGCCTTCGTAACGCTCGCCGTACACACCGGCAATGGTACGGATCGTCGCCCGGTGCCGCGAGAAGACCTCCTCGAGGGCATCGGAGATCTCGCCGACGGTGGCGCGCGCACGTGACGCGTCGACGGACAGCTCGAGGAGGTTGGCGCCGTTCGTCGCGCCCTCGCGAAGTCGTCGCAACGCGTCGCTCGTGCGCGCCTCGTCGCGGTTCGCTCGCAAGGTGGCGAGGCGTGCCAACTGCTGCTCCCGTACCGCGGTGTTGTCGACGTCGCGCACGTCGATCTCGCTCTCCTGCTCGAGGCGGTACTTGTTGACGCCGACGATCACCTCGTCGCCGCGATCGATGCCCGCCTGGCGCCGCGCCGCGGCTTCCTCGATGCGGAGCTTCGGCATGCCCGACTCGACTGCCTTGGTCATGCCGCCGAGCGCCTCGACCTCGTCGATCAGCTTCCACGCTTCGGTGGCGAGGCTGTTGGTGAGGGACTCGATGTAGTAGCTCCCGCCGAGCGGGTCGACCACCTTCGTGACGCCCGTCTCCTCGGCGAGGATGAGCTGCGTGTTGCGAGCGACGCGGGCCGCGAACTCGGTGGGGAGCGCGATCGCCTCGTCGAACGAGTTGGTGTGCAGGCTCTGGGTGCCTCCCAGGACCGCGGCGAGCGCTTCGATCGTCGTGCGCACGATGTTGTTGTAGGGGTCGTGCTCGGTGAGCGAGACCCCCGACGTCTGGCAGTGGGTGCGCAGCATGAGGGACGTGGGCTTCTGCGGGTCGAACTGGTGGATGAGGCGCGACCACAGCAGTCGAGCGGCGCGCAGCTTCGCCACTTCCATGAAGAAGTTCATGCCGATGCCGAAGAAGAACGACAGGCGCGGCGCGAAGTCGTCGATGCCGAGACCGCGCGACATCGCTGCGCGCGCGTACTCCACACCGTCGGCGAGCGTGAAGCCGAGCTCCTGCACCGCCGTCGCGCCCGCTTCTTGCATGTGGTAGCCGGAGATCGAGATCGAGTTGAACTTCGGCATGCGCTTCGTCGTGTACTCGATGATGTCGGTGACGATGCGCAGGCTCGGCTCGGGCGGGTAGATGTAGGTGTTGCGGACCATGAACTCCTTGAGGATGTCGTTCTGCAGGGTGCCCGAGAGCAGCCCTTCGTCGACGCCTTGCTCCTCCGCAGCCACGATGTAGCCCGCCATCACCGGCAGCACCGCGCCGTTCATGGTCATCGACACCGACATCTTGTCGAGCGGGATCCCGTCGAAGAGGATCTTCATGTCCTCGACGGAGTCGATGGCCACGCCCGCCTTGCCGACGTCGCCGACGACGCGCGGGTGATCGCTGTCGTAGCCGCGGTGGGTCGCGAGGTCGAAGGCGACGGAGAGGCCCATCTGACCCGCCGCGAGGTTGGCGCGGTAGAACGCGTTCGAGTCCTCGGCGGTGGAGAAGCCGGCGTACTGGCGAATCGTCCACGGGCGGTTGGTGTACATCGTGGCCCGCACGCCCCGGAGGTACGGGTCGAAGCCGGGCATCGTGTCGACGGCCTCCAGGCCTTCGAGATCCGCGGCCGTGTAGAGCGGTGAGACGGGGATCCCCTCGGGGGTCAGCCACGTGAGCGACTCGGGATCCCCCTTCAGCTCCTTGGCGGCGAGCTCGCGCCAGTCTTCGCGTGCGGCGTCACGACCGTTTTCCATGCGCGCAAGGGTACGACCGACCATTCACGCAGGAGAAGTTGGGCCGCGCAGGACGAGCAGGCCAACGACAGGGAGAAGGGCAGCGTCAGCTGGCGCGAGACATCGAATCGGGCTCCGCCGCCTGCAGGAGGGCCTCGCGTGCGGCGGCGACGCCGGCTCGACCGATGCTGCGGGTGTTCGCATCGAGCTGCCAGTCGCCCCAGCGAGCGGCGCGGCGGCCTGACGAGGCGGCGGCGCGGGACGACCCGACACGGGCGCGACGGGTGCGCGAGGGGGCCCGCTCGGCGGACGACGATGCCGCGGCCCGGCGAGCGGTGATCTTGGTGGGCGGGGGGTCGACGAGGCGTAGTTGCGTTGCCATGTCATGAGTATCTCCGGGGGGTGTGACAGTTATTCCTGGCAGTGGCCCCGAAGAGGGGCGCTCGTAGACTTCGGGGGGTGAGCGACGGCGTCTACCTCGACTACGCGGCCTCCACACCCATGCGTTCCGAGGCGCTGCAGGCCATGGAGCCGTTCCTCGCCATGGAGTTCGGCAACCCCTCGGGTGGTCACCGCGCCGCCCTGGCCGCCAAGAACGCACTCGAAGAGGCTCGCGAGAGCGTTGCCGATCTCCTGGGTGCGCGGCCGAACGACATCGTGTTCACCGCCGGTGGCACCGAGGCCGACAACCTGGCCGTGAAGGGCGCCGCCCGCGCCGCCCGGGCGGCGACGAGCGCCAACGGCGTCGTGACGGCCCGGTTCGAGCACAAGGGGGTTCTGGCGTCCGTCGACCGGCTCGAGTCCGAAGGCTTCCGGGTCACGCGGATCGGCGTCGGGCACGACGGGATCGTGGCGCTGGATCAACTCGCGGACGCGCTCGACGCAACCACCGCCGTCGTCTCGGTGATGCTGGTGAACAACGAGGTCGGCACCATCCAACCCCTCGACCAGATCGTCGAGCTCGTGGGTGCGCGGGCGCCGCGAGCCGTCGTGCACACCGATGCGGTGCAGGCGGTGCCGTGGATCGACGTCGCGAGTGCCGCGGCCGACGCCGACCTGGTCGCCATCTCGGCCCACAAGTTCGGAGGCCCGAAGGGGGTCGGTGCGCTCGTCGTGCGCGGCAACACGCCCCTCGAACCGCTGGTCGAGGGTGGCGGCCAGGAGCGGGGGTTGCGATCGGGCACGTCCAACGTCGCCGGTGCGGTCGCCATGGCAGCGGCACTGCGCGCCACCATCGACGCCCGGGCGGCCGACAGTGTGCGTATCGGAACGCTGCGCGACCGGCTCGTCGACGGCCTGCTCAGCACTGTGCCGGAATCGTTCGAGAACGGCGATCGCACTCGGAAGGTCGCGGGCAACGCCCACGTCGGGTTCCGTGGCGTCGAAGCGGAGTCGCTGCTGGTGCTGCTCGACATCGAAGGACTGTTCGCGGCGGCAGGGTCGTCCTGCTCGTCGGGTGCGACCGAGCCGTCACACGTGCTCGACGCGATGGGCATGCCGCGCTCCGACGCGCTCGCCTCGATCCGCCTCAGCCTCGGGTTCGCGTCGACCGACGCCGACGTCGACGCCGCGCTCCACCTCGTGCCGCGGGCGGTCGCCCAGCTCCGCGCCGCAGGCGTCGCGGCGTGAGCAACGGGCCGGAGAGATCTGAGAAGGTCCTCGTCGCGATGAGCGGCGGGGTCGATTCCTCGGTGGCAGCCGCCCTGCTGCGCGATCAGGGCTACGACGTCACCGGCGTGACGCTGAAGCTGTGGGGCGGCGAGTCCGATTCGGGATGTTGCAGCGTGTCCGACGTGGAGGACGCGCGTCGCGTGGCGGCGCAGCTCGGCATCCCGCACTATGTGTTCAACCTCGCCGACGACTTCACGCGACATGTCGTGGATCCGTATGTCGACGCGTTCACGACCGGCTCGACGCCGAATCCGTGCGTCGAGTGCAATCGCTCGATCAAGTTCGGACGGTTGCTCGATCGCGCGGTCGCGCTGGGCTTCGACCGGTTGGCAACCGGGCACCACGCGCGGGTGCGGCGCGTCGGCGACGCGTATGCGTTGTGCCGTGGTGTCGATACCGCCAAGGACCAGTCGTACGTCCTCTACATGCTCGGGCAGTCCGCGCTCTCACGCACGCTGTTCCCAGTCGGTGAGCTCACCAAGGCCGACGTTCGCGCCACCGCTGCGACGCTCGGTCTCCGCACGGCCGAGAAGCCCGAGAGCATGGACGTCTGCTTCATCCAACGCGGCCAGCGCACTGCATTCATCGACGCGCGCGCGACGACATCGCCGGGCGACGTCGTCGACACCGCCGGTGTGGTGGTCGGTCACCACGACGGGATCGATCGGTTCACGGTCGGGCAGCGCAGGGGCCTCGGGATCGCGACCGGTGCGCGTCGCTACGTGGTCGACATCGACGCTCCTCGCGCCACGGTCATGATCGGCTCACGTGGCGATCTCCTGCGCGGATCGGTCGAGTTGCGCGACGTGTCGTTCGTCGGCGCGCCGCACCCGGGCACCGACCTGCTCGCGCAGGCCCGTGCACACGGCGAGCCGGTCGCGGCGAGCCTCGAGGGCACGACGGTGACGTTCCTCGCTCGGCAGCCGCGCGTTGCTCCGGGCCAGGTGGTCGCGTTGTACGACGGTGACGTTCTCGTCGGCGGGGGAATCGCGACCTAGGTGTGATGACCGGCGCCGCAGCCGATCGGTTCAGTTGACGCGGATGCGTCGCGCCGCCAGTGCCAGGAGCTCGTCACGGCGGACGACGGCGAACCTGACCTCGCGTGCCGTCACGGTGGCACCGCCGCGTCGCCCCCGCCCGCTGCGTTGCAGCTCGGCCGGCTCGGTGAAGACGAGTGCGACGCTGCCGGCTGCGGCGCCGAGCCGGAGGTCGAGCACGCCGTCGGGCGCGGCTGCCGCGTCGGCGGCGCCCATCGACGCGATCTTCTCGCGGAGGAACAGCACCGGGTCCGACAGGGTCAACGGGTCGAGCAGCACGAACCCCGCCGGCACGACGACGCCCCACCGGCGCGACAAGCCGTGCAGCGCCCGAGTGAGCACCAGCACGAGCGGCACGGCGAGCAGGAGGCTCACGATGCCGAGCGTCCATTTCTCGTCGGCGAGCAGCAGTGGTGGCGCCGCGATCGCGAGTCCGACGGCGAGCCGTGCCGCCGGAACCGGTGCGAGGAAGAGTGCGGGAGGCGTGCGGAGGAGCACGCGCTGCTCGTCGCCGTATGCGGTCGCGTTGGCCGCAACCAGCGCGATGTCGTGACCCGACGCGAGTGCCAACGCGGCGACCGTGGCTGCGAGCGCGCCGAGCGACGCAAGCGTCGACGGTGCTCCGTCGATCGTCGCGACGATCGCAACGACCACGAAGGCGGGCGCGACGATGCGCAGTGCGGTGAGCGACACGGGTCGGGGCGCGACCGCCGCGAGGAGGCCGACCGCCCACGCGATCCACAAGAGCGCCGCTGCGACGAACTGCGTTGCGTCGGTCCAGTCGTTCATCATCGACGACGCGGCCGCACCTGCAGTGAGCGGCAACGTGATCCACACGATGCGCAATGCCCACACCATCACGGGCCGCGCTGCACCGGGCTGACTCAGGACCACTCCGTTCGCGTGGGGTGCACGCCGCTTCGGGCGTGCCTCGCGGGCGTCCGTATAGTACGGCCCATGACGCCGATCGTCCGAGCCCCGGTGTTGGTCCCGGGAATCGCGACGGGCGTCGGAAGCCTTCCGCACACCGACCCCGTCGCAGCGGCCGAGCTCGTGTTGCGCTGCCTTCCCGAGATGCCGGCCGTGCCGCAGCTGCCCGCGCGCGACGCGCGTGAGGGAATGATCGCGCAGTGGGTCGCCGCGCTCCCCGAGGTGAGCGTCGCGCTCGACGGCTCGATCGCGTTGCGCGGGCATTCCGACGGCGCGCCGGAGTGCATCGTCGACCCCGCCGCGCACGCAGGCCTGCTCGCGTTCCTCGACGCCGCGGAAGCTGCTCGTCGGTCGCCGGCGGGAGTGACGCCGGTGCGAGTGAAGCTCCAGCTCACCGGCCCGCTCACGCTCGGCGTGGCGCTGCTCGCGGCTGGGATGCCGGAACGACACGCGTTCCGCCGCGCCGCGGCGCTCACGCAGAGCTGGTCCGTCACGCTCGTCGAGTTGCTCGCGCAGCGCCTTCCCGAGAGCGCGCCGGTCGTGTTCTTCGACGAGCCGGCGCTGGTCGCCTGGCAGCGGGGTGACGGCCCGCTGGACCGCGAGTCGGCGATCGACGTGCTCTCGGGCGCGCTGGCTGCCGTCGAAGGTGTGACAGGCGTGCACGTGTGCGGCGACGGCGACATCGGCCTCGCGCTCCAAGCGGGTCCCGATGTGCTGGGTGTCGAAGTGAGCGATGAATTGTTGCGTCACACGATCGCGCTCGCGCGCTTCCTCGATGGCGACGGTTGGGTCGCGTGGGGAGCGATCCCGACCGACCGTCCGGTGGGCGAATCAGCTGATCCGCACTGGCGTCGACTCGCAGCGGTGTGGTGCGAGCTCACGAAGCGCGGGCTCGATCCGGTTCCCCTTCGCGCGCGCGGGTTGATCACTCCGGCCTGCGGCCTTGCGGGCTACGGTGCCTCGCAGGCCGAGCGGGTGCTCGGGATCGCACGCGAGCTCGCAGCGCGCGTGCACGACCAGGCTGTTGCCGCGCGATTCACTCTGGGAGCCTGACGTGGAACCGACGCCGACTTCGTACCGGTACTGCGGCGTGTGCGGCGAACCCATCGAGCCCGGCGCGAGCGTGTGCGGGAACTGTGGCGCCGCGGTGGAGCCGACCGGCGCGATGGAGGCAGGCGTCGTCGACGAGACCGGCGACTCGACGATTGCGATGCCTGCTGCGGCGGGCGCCGGCGCGGCGGGAGGTGCTGCCGCAGGAGGCGCGGCGGCCGCAGGTGGCGCAGCCGGCGGTGGGACCGGCGCCGGCGGCGGCCAGCGTGCCGACGACGACGGCGGCATGTCGAACGCCATGAAGTGGGTCATCGGCGCCCTCATCGTGTTCGCGGTGATCCTCATCGGCGTGATCGCTGCGCTCGCGCTCAGCGACGGCGACTCCGACAAGCCCACGCCGACGTCGAGCTCGACCACGTCGTCGTCATCGTCGACCACGACGTCGAGCACGTCGACGACGACGACCACGACGACGGCACCGCCGACCACGACCACGACGACGGCACCGCCGACCACCACCACGACGGCGCCACCGACCACCACCACGACCTCGTAGTCGCACCTGGTCGGTAGATTCCGGGGGTGCCCTCCTCCGCCGATGCCGCTCGCGCCGCCGAGCTCGCGGAGCAGATCCGGTACCACCGCGAGCGCTACTTCGCCGACGACGATCCAGAGATCTCCGACGCCGAGTTCGACGCGCTGGTACGTGAGCTCGAGCAGATCGAGGAGCGTGACCCCGGTCTGCGCGAAGGCTCACCGCTCGGCGAGGTGGGTGCGCCGTTGGCCACCCGGTTCGCGCCGGTCCGACACGAAGCCCGGATGTTCTCCCTTGACAACGCGTTCGATCGCGACGAGCTCCTGGCGTGGCACGCACGCATCGCGAAAGCGATCACGGATCCGGTGGTATTCGTCGGCGAGCCGAAGCTCGATGGGCTCGCGATCTCGTTGCTCTACGAAGACGGGCGACTCGTGCGTGCGGCCACTCGGGGCGACGGCCAGACCGGAGAAGACGTCACGGCCAACGTCGAGACGATCACGCCGATCCCGCACCAGCTCGACGGTCGCGGCGCACCGGCGCGTCTCGAGGTGCGCGGCGAGGTGTTCATGCCGTTGGCATCGTTCGAGGAGCTGAATCGCCGTCAGGGGGAAGCGGGCGAGCGGCTGTTCGTGAACCCCCGCAACGCGGCAGCAGGCAGTCTTCGTATGAACGACGCGTCGGTCACGGCGTCGCGCAATCTCGCGTTCTACGCGTACCAGCTCGGCGTGCAAGAGGGTGGTCCTGCACTCTCGTCGCATCACCAGACGCTGGCGTGGTTGGCGGATCTCGGGCTGCCCGTCAACGAGCACATCGAGCAACTCGACGACCTCGACGCGGTCTACGCGTTCTGCGAGCGCATGCTCGCGAACCGCCACTCGCTGGGATACGAGATCGACGGCGCGGTGGTGAAGGTCGACGATCTCGCCCAACGGACGGAGCTCGGGTTCACGAGCAAGGCGCCGCGCTGGGCGATCGCGTACAAGTTCCCGCCCGAAGAGAAGACCACGACGTTGCAGCG
This sequence comes from Acidimicrobiia bacterium, assembly GCA_040510575.1. GTDB lineage: Bacteria > Actinomycetota > Acidimicrobiia > IMCC26256 > DASPTH01 > DASUMF01. The sequence goes on from JBEVIU010000114.1 coordinate 12,529, forward strand.
GATCATGGTGAGCATCGGCCGCACCGGTCGCGCCACGCCCTTCGCGCAGCTCGAGCCCGTGTTCGTCGGTGGCTCCACCGTGGGCCTCGCAACGCTGCACAATCAAGACGAGGTCGCCCGCAAGGACGTGCGCGAGGGCGACACGGTGATCGTGCGGAAGGCAGGTGACGTCATCCCCGAAGTCGTGGGACCGGTGCTCGCCAAGCGGCGGCGCGGAGCGCGCCGGTGGAAGTTCCCCACGAAGTGTCCCGTGTGCGCGCAGCCCTTGGTTCGCCTCGAGGGTGAGGCCAACACCTACTGCGTCAACGTCGACTGCGCCGCGCAGCGCGTGGCGCGCATCGTCCACTTCGCCAGCCGGGGTGCGATGGACATCGAAGGTCTCGGCGAGGAACGCGTGCGTCAGTTCGTCGATGCAGGCCTGCTCGCGGACGCGGGCGACATCTACTCGCTCACCGTCGACCAGCTCGTGCCGCTCGAACGGATGGCGCCGGTCTCGGCGGGCAAGCTCGTCGACGCGGTCGAAGCGTCGAAGTCGCAAGGGCTGGCGCGGGTGCTCGTGGGGATCAACATCCGCAACGTGGGGCCCACGGCCGCGCAGTCGTTGGCGCGTGCACTGGGCTCGATCGATCGCATCGAGTCGGCGAGCGCGGAGGAGATCACCGCCGTCGACGGGGTCGGCGGGATCATCGCGGAGAGCCTGGCCGAGTTCTTCGCGATCGACGCCAACCGTCGGATCGTCGAGAAGCTGCGGGTCGCCGGCGTGCGCCTCGAGGGGCCACCCCCTGCCGCGCCCGTCGACACCGGTGGAGTGTCGCTCGCGGGCCTCACCTTCGTGCTCACCGGCACCCTCGACGCCCTCACCCGCGACGAGGCACAAGCCGCGATCGAGGCTCGCGGCGGCAAGGTCACGGGCAGCGTCTCGAAGAAGACGTCGTACGTGGTGGCTGGCGCGAGCCCGGGCTCGAAGCTGGCCAAGGCGGAGCAGCTCGGAGTGAGGGTGGTCGGCGACGAGGCGTTCGCGCGTCTGCTCGCCGAGGGTCCGATCGCCTGACGCGAACGGGTCAAGCTGCGGCGCGGAACCGCCAGCCGAAGCTCGGCGGGTTCGCGGGCCGGTCCTTGGCGCGCTCCCAGTACTTCACGACCACCCCGTTCTCGCCCGCGCGGAGGCGCGTGAGCTCCTTGTCGGGGCCGGGACGAAACGTCACGACGCCCAGCTCGGGGACGCGATCGAGCTGATCCTCTGGGATCTCGACGCCGTCGATCACGAGCACGCCGGTGAGGTCGTCGCGCAGGTCGACGGTGATGTCGTCGACCAAGCCGGTGATCTCGTTGTTCTCCGGGCTGATGGCCTCGACCGTCGCGGGCAGGGCCTCCGTGTCCGGCGCGCTCGTGTCGGAGCTCGCGACCAGGAGGATGCCGAGATTGAGCACCGCAATCAGTGCGATCGCGACGATCGCGACACGCCATGGGTGGCGGAACGCCCGTGGGCGGCCGGGGGAACGCGCAGAGGCGGGGGAGCGAGTTGCCGGGCCAGCCACCGTTCGACCGTAGTGCTCGCATGACACGGGAAGGGACGCGGCGCCCGGTACCCTCGGCGCCGATGGCGATCAGCGGCGTCGCCGACCTCACGGGACGCGTCCTCGCTGCCCGGTATCGCGTGCTCGCTCCGATCGGTGCGGGCTCGAGCGGCCGCGTCTACGTGGCCGACGACGTCCGGCTCCGCCGACGGGTCGCGGTGAAGGTGCTGCACGCCGGGCTCGCCGACGATCGCGGCTTCCTCCGCCGCTTCCGGGTCGAAGCGCAGGTGGCCGCGTCGTTGCACCACCCCAACATCATGGCGGTGTACGACTGGGGCGACGACGAGGTCCCGTTCATGGTGCTCGAGCTGCTGCAGGGTGGCAGCCTGCGCAGCCTGCTCGATGCGGGTGCGCGGTGCTCACCCTCGCAGGCCACGCACGTCGGCCGCCAGGTCACCGCGGCACTCGAGTACGCGCATGCGCGCGGCCTCGTGCACCGAGACATCAAGCCGGCCAACCTCCTCTTCGACGAGCACGGGATCGTGCGGGTCGCCGACTTCGGCCTCGCGCGTGCACTCGCCGAAGCGAGCTGGACCGAGCCGGCCGGCGCGGTCGTCGGCACAGCGCGGTACGCGGCGCCGGAACAGGCCACTGGAGCCCCACTCGACGGACGCGCCGACCTCTACTCGCTCGCGATCGTGTTGGCGGAGGCCGTGAGCGGCACGGTGCCCGGCGTCGCCGACACCGCGATCGGCACGCTCGCGCTCCGCACCCACACCGCGATCGTCGCCCCGCTCGAGCTCGGTCGTCTCGGCCCGGTCGTCGAGCGGGCGGGCCGGCCGAACCCCGACGAGCGGTATCCCGACGCTTCCACGATGGGCGACGCGCTCACCGACGCGGCTCGCACGATGCCGCCTCCCACGCCGCTCGCGCTCGCGGGGCTCGACGGCGAGGTCAACCTCAGCGATCCGACGCAGATCGGACGCTCGGCGGGGCTGTTCGACCAGGACGCGTCCGACGTGCCTCCGCCCGTGGATCCCATCACCCGTCGCGAGCGAGCGCCGGGTGCGGGCCGTTGGGTCGGTGCGGTGGTCGCGCTCGCTGTGGTCCTGGCGCTGGTTGCCGGGGGCGTTGCGCTCGCGTCGACCGGGTCCGGCACGGTCGGCGTTCCGTCACTCGTCGGTCTCCCGACGGATCGCGCGACGCAGCAACTCGCCGATGCAGGGCTCGGCATCCGCGTGGTGACGCGCGCGTCCGACGACCCCGCGGGAATCGTGATCGGTCAGGATCCTGTCGCCGGCGCGTTCGTCTCCGACGACGCCACCGTCGAGCTGGTCGTCTCGCGCGGACCGCCGAAGGTCACGGTGCCCGAGGTCACGAACCTGTCGGAGGCCGACGCCACCACCGCGCTCGAGGGGATGGGGTTCGCGGTGAAGGTCGAGCGCCGCAACGACGAGAGCGCGCCGGTCGACGCGGTGCTCGGCACCGACCCCCCGATCGGCTCGCGACAACCCAAGGAGTCGGTCATCACGCTCGTGGTGAGCGACGGGCCCGCGCCGGTCGCGGTGCCCGACGTGACGGGCAAGACCTACGACGAAGCGGCCGCGGCCCTCTCGGCGCAGCGGTTCACCGCGGCGCGCGCACCCGACGAATTCAGCGCCACGGTGGAGACGGGGAAGGTCATCCGCACCGATCCGAGCTCGGGGTCGTTCGCCGGGCGCGACTCGACGGTGTCCGTGGTGGTCAGCAAGGGCCCCGAGCTGATCGAGGTCCCG
>JBEVIU010000115.1:0-27231 GCA_040510575.1 Acidimicrobiia bacterium
AACACAAACGCGCGCATCGTCGCGCCCGCACGGAGCTGCTCGTCGAGGGGATCACCGCGCTCGAGACCGTGTATCGCGATGCGCTGGCCGGTCCGGCCGCGCCGGTGCTCAACGTCGATCGTCCGGCGCTGCTCCTCGAAGCGCGCTCGTGCAACCGCGCGCTCGACGCCTGCCGCGAGGCGCGCCAGGCGCTCGCGGAGTTCATCCCCAACGAGACGTTGCTGCTGGAGCGCCTGTTCCTCCACCTGCCGGCAGTTCCCCGCTGAGCCCACGCGGCCGAACGAAGAGACCCGAACGAGGAGACCCGAACGAGGAGAGGGGTCGCCGAGCGGCCCGGTACACTCACCGGCCTCGCCGGAGTAGCTCAGATGGCAGAGCAGCTCACTCGTAATGAGCAGGCCAGGAGTTCAAGTCTCCTCTCCGGCTCCACCACTCACGACCCGGCGGTTTCGCCGGGTGCCGCTCGTGAGGAGCTCGACGTGAAGGTCAGGATCGGGGTCGGGACCGGCGGCGCAGCGGCGTCGCCTGACGATCTGGGCGAGATGGTCGACGCCATCGACGATCTCGGCTTCGACTCGCTCTGGCTCTCCGAGGTGCTCACCGGCACTCCCCTCGACCCGACGGTCGGACTCGCGTGGGCGGCTGCCCGCCGCGCGCGGCCCAAGCTCGGCACCACGATGCTGCTGCCCGGCACCAATGTCGTGCGCCTCGCGAAGCAGCTCGCCACGCTCGACGCGCTGAGCGCGGGCCGTCTCCTCGTGACCTTCGTGCCCGGGCTGACCCAGGAGCCCGAGTCGTCCGCGATCGGCGTACCGCCGAAGGCGCGCGGGCGCGCGATGGAGGAGGCGGTACCGATCCTGCGCGCACTCTGGGCGGGAGAGACGGTGTCGCATCACGGCGCCGCGGGCGACTTCGACGACGTCACGCTCACACCACGTCCCGTGCAACAGCCGCTCGAGTTCTGGTTCGGTGGAATGGCACGCGCGTCGCTCGAGCGTTGTGGGCGCTTGTCCGACGGCTGGCTGCCGAGCCTGTGCACGCCCGCCGAAGCCGTCGACGGCAAGCGGGTGATCGACGACGCGGCCTCAGGCGTCGGTCGGGCGATCAGTCCTGAGCACTTCGGCGTGAGCGTCGGGTACGCGCGGGAGCCACTCGCCCCCGATGCCATCGCTCGGATCGCGTCGCGTCGGCGGGACGACCGACACGCGGTCGAGGAGCTCGTGCCCGTGGGTCCCGCCGCGCTGCGCGCGCTGCTCGAGCGCTTCCTCGACGTGGGCTTCTCGAAGTTCGTCCTCCGGCCGCTCGTTGCGCCGGCGTCGTGGCGTGACGAGCTCGAAGAGCTCGCGGACGCCGTCGGCGATCTGCAGACCTGACGGCGACGGGCGGCGACCGGGCGTAGACGTGGCGCCGGGACGGCAGGGCTGTGATACTGACGGCTTCGGACAGTCGAGGTAGAGGCGGGCGTGGAGTTGTACACCGAGGAGACGGCCAGGCGCCGCCGTCGCTCGCGGCACGTGATGGTGTTCGCCGCAGCGCTGTCTGCGGTGTCGTTGTCGATCGCTGCCGTCCCCGGTCTGTCCGCGTTCGCCGGTGTCACCGAGCCGCCGCCCGAGCCCACGACCACGACCGAGCCCGATCCGGTGCCGACGACCACGACCGAGCCGGCACCCGATCCGACCACCACGACCGAGCCGGCTCCCGATCCGACCACCACGACCGGGGTTGCTCCCGACACGACGACGACGTCGACCCCGTCGGAGGGTTCAGGTCCCGAGGCGCAGGCCGGCACCCTCGACCCCGGCGAAGCACTGGTGCCCCGACCTGAGTTCGGGTACTTGAGCGGCCACCAACGCGCGCTGGTCCAGGATCTCCAGACCGCCACCGACGTCTACGCAGTCCGTCGCTTCGCGCTGGTCGACCTCGCCCGCCAGGTCACGATGGCCAAGGGTGCGCTCGACGAGGCATCGGCCGCGGAGAACGCGGCGGTGATGCGCGAGGTCTTCGGTCCGTCCGACACGGCGCGCAGCCGTCGGCTCGAAGCCGACCGGAAGAACGCGCGACGTGCCCGCGTGCTGGCCCAAGCCGCGCTCGCGGCCGCGACCGCGCGCTTCACCGCGCAGACCCAGGCCGTTGCCGACGCGTTGGACGAGCGGACCTCGGCGGAGTCGGCGATCGAACGGGAGCTCGGCTCGGGCGCGGTGCGCGCACGGCCCGATGCCATCACGGCGACGCTCGCAGCCGCGCAGGCGGGCCAAGGCGACGTGATCGGGGTCGAGAGCATCGGCCAGCCCATTCCGGGGGCGTCACTCAACTCACCGTTCGGTCTCCGCAACGATCCGCTCAGCGGCGGCGCGGGGTTCCACCCCGGCTTCGACCTCGCCGCGACCTCCGGCACGCCGATCCACGCGGCCGCCGCCGGAGTGGTCGTCCTGGCCGGCGACTGTGGGGGCTACGGCAACTGCGTGGTGATCGACCACGGCGACTCGCTCGCCACGGTCTACGCGCACCAGAGCGGACTGTCGGCCAGAGTCGGCGAGCACGTCGACGCCGGCGAGGTCATCGGATACGTGGGCTCCACCGGGATGTCGACCGGTCCGCACCTGCACTTCGAGGTCCGCGTCCACGGCCTCCCGGTCGATCCGGTGCTCGCGCTTCCCGCCGACTGAGGTCCGCGCCCGACTGCATCCGGTCCGACGGTCGATCCCGCTGTCACGCACGGTCGTCGACGGAGACCCCCGCTTCGACCGCCTCGATCAGGTCCTGTGCACCGTCGCCATCGAGCAACCGCTCGCGCATCTCGTCCGAGGCGGTCACGACGCTCGTGGCACCGGTGGGATCGATGCGGATCACGACGGCCAGCGCGCTCGCGAGCAGCGGTGGCGGTGCCGCACCACAGAGGTCGGCGATCGCGCGCGGTACGTCGGCGCCGATACCGGCGATCACGGTCGCGGCTTCCATCCCTACGTCCACGGCGGCGCACAGCGATTCCGTGTCGCCGAACTCGATGTCGACGAGCACGACATCGTGATCGAGGTCGCGGGCCGAGCGGATCGCGTGCGACTGGCCGCCGGGTTGCGGGGAGGAGAGCTGACTCGTTCGGGGCGCGGCGACTTCGCAACGCACGTCGACCGTCGCCACGTTGCGCGCACGCATCATCGGGTCGGTGGCGAGCCGGCACAGGATCGTGCGCCGCAGCTCCCGATCACGACACAGCAGCACTGCGAGTCCACGACCGCGTGCCATCACGTGCGCCAGGTGACGCCTGACGACGTCGAGGCCGGCCGGTTCCTGGTCGGACACCGATTCGGGCCCGAGCGGGCGGACGAGCACGCTCAACCCGTGCGCGGTCGGCGCGGCGTCGAGCGCCAGGAGCGGTCCGAATCCCTGGCGACCGCTCGATGAGGTGCCGCGTTGCGCCTCGCCAGCGCCTGCGGCGAGACCGAAGGATCGCAGCAGACGGGCGACGAGCATGGACCCCGCGGGCTCGGGCAGCTGGACCAGGTCACACATGTCCTGGTCCACACGGGCGCGGACGAGCACGCCACCGGGCTGTGAGAGCACGTGCAACGAGCGCGCGCCCGACTCGACCGCCGCGCCCACCAGCCACTCCAGGATCCGATCGGGTGCGTCGGGACCCGGTGCGAGTACCGCGGGCACGTCCGCATCGCGGGCCACGATCCGCATCACGTCGCCCGGGGCAGGCCGCTCGTACCGCACACCGGTGGACGGGATCAGGTCGAGCGGCGTTGGCTCCGCGGGAAACGCGCGCTCGATCGCGTGCTGCAACCCGACGGGAGTGGCCAACACGATCTGTGCGCGGGCGCGCAACCGGCGACCGATCTCACGCCGCAGGTCGCGACTCGGCGGCTCCGCCAGGGCCACCACGATGGCGCCGTCGCGAAGCTCCATCGGCAGCATCTCGAGTTGGAGCGCGACCTCTTTGGACACTCGCCCCACGACGTCTGCATCGGGAGTGAACCCCTCGAGGTCGACGATCGGCAGGCCCGATTGTTCGCTGAGCGCCTGGGTCAGGGTCTCGTCGCTGATCGCACCCAACGTGACGAGGAGCTTCCCGAGCGGCATGTCGTGGTCGTCGAGATCCTGCTGCGAGAGCGCGAGCGCGAGGTCGTCCTGGTCGATGTGGCCGTGCCGGATGAGGATCTCGCCGAGTCGCAGGTGTGATGGACGACCGGAGCTCTGGCCGGCGACCGATGGCTCCGGTTGGAGTTGTGCCGGTTGGAGTTGTGCCGGTTGGAGTTGTGCCGGTTCGAGTGGTGAAGGTTCCACGAGCGCCCCCGCTGCCCGGGTCGCGGCCGTCGTCGGCCGATGAGTGTGCATCGACAGCCGACTTGACCGGTGTGAGCGTTCTGCCCGGTCTTGGGAGCCGCTTTACCAACCCTTTGCCTCGTTCCCGATTTGGGTGCGACGGATCAGAGTGCGTCCGATGCGAACGTGTCGCACCGGTTCGGGTCGCCGGTCTCGTATCCCGTGGAGAACCAGCGCTGGCGCTGCTTCGACGAGCCATGGGTCCACGACTCGCGATCGACGCGGCCGGTGGCGGCACGTTGGATGCGGTCGTCGCCGACCGCCGCCGCAGCGTCGAGCCCGTCCGTGATGTCGGCCCGCGTCACTTCGGCGATCAGCGCGGTGTCGACCGCGTGCGCGGCCCACACGCCGGCGAAGCAGTCGGCCTGCAACTCCAACCGCACCGACGCTGACTTCGGGCCCTCGCGATCCTTGCCGACCCGGGCTTCGGTCCCCAACAGGTCCTGCACGTGGTGGCCGTACTCGTGGGCGAGGACGTACGCCTCCGCGAAGCGTCCGCCGCGGGCGCCGAAACGGGTACGCAGGTCGTCGTAGAAGCCGAGGTCGAGGTACACCTGCCCGTCGCCCGGGCAGTAGAACGGCCCGACGGACGAGTCGGCGACGCCACATCCGGTCGACACCTGGCCGTCGAAGAGAACGGTCTGCGCCGGCGCGTAGCCCTGCAGTGCGTCCGACCAGTACTCCTGCACCGAGTTGACGACCGCGGTGACGAGACAGTCGGTGCGCTGGTTGGCGTCGGCGCCGGTCTGACAGTTCGTCGACAACTCGCCCGCGCCGTTGAACGCGTTCGAGCTCGAACCGCCACCGCCGGTCCCGAGCCCGTTGTTCACGAGCAGCACCAGCACGAGGACGATCAGTCCCGCGATGCCGCCCCCGCCGTACGCCACGCCTCGCCCGACGCCGAGGCCGCTGCCCATCCCTCGACGATCGGACACCTGGCTCGTGTCGATTGCCCCTCGGGTCCGAAACTTCATGGGCCACTCCGTACCCCGCCGGGGCACGAATCACGCAGTCCGATCAGTTCGTCGGTCGCGGGCTCTGCGCCGCGCGTGCATCGTCGACGCGAGTGGCACCGTCGATCTCCGCGCCGATGAGCACCAGCAGCGAGCTGAGCCAGAGCCAGAGCAGCAGGACCACGATCGTCGCCAGGGTGCCGTACGTCTTGCTGTAGCTCGAGAAGTTCGCGGTGTACACAGCGAACAATGCCGACACGACGAGCCAACCCAACATCGCGACGACCGCGCCCGGGGTGACCACGCCGAACCTCGGACGGACGCCGTCGCGCAGTGCGAAGCGGTAGAGCGCACCGATGCCCGCGATCATCACGACCGCCAGCACCGGCCAGCGCAGCACGTCGAGCACAGTGCGACCGGTGCTGCCGAGCCCGGCTTGGGCGAGCAACGGCGGCATCGCCGCGACGAGGAACACGATGACGCCGAGGAACACGATCGCGGCGAACGTGAGCAACAGCGCCTTTCCGCGTTTGGCGACGAAGCTCTTCGGCTGCTGTTGTTCGTGCGCGACGTGGATCCCGGTGATGAGCGCGGCCATGCCGCCCGATGCGCTCCAGAGCGCCAGTGCGACGGCCACCACCAGCGTGATCGAGACGCTGGCGCTCCCGGCCTTGATGATCGCGGAGAGCTGGAAGGTCAGAAACGACTCGACCTCCTTGGGGAGTGCGGCCGCGACGTCGTGCACCTGGAGCTTCACGTCGTTGGGGTCGGCCACCAACCCGTAGATCGAGATGAACGCGATGAGCCCGGGGACGAAGGCCAGGAACGCGTAGAAGGCGACTCCGGCGGCGACCAGGGTGAGGTTGTGGACGCGGAGGCGCTCGAGGAGCGTCGACACGACGGACCGCGGCCCCGACGGGCCTGCCCAGGGCACGGGCGGAGCGTACCCAGTTCGCATCCCCCGTGACCCTGACGGCACCCTCCGATCACCGGCCCGTGCTCCGCATCTGCTCGACCAGGCGGCTACCGTCGCTCGACGTCATGACGACTCCGACCATCGAAGCTCGGCCGTCGTCGAGCACCGACCCGGCGGCCGCTGCGCCCCGTGCACGCCTGGCGCACCTTCGCTCGCTCGACGGCTTGCGCGGTCTTGCGGTGCTCGCGGTCGTGATCTTCCACTTCGAGCCTGACCTCGCGCCGGGTGGTTTCCTCGGCGTCGACCTCTTCTTCGTGCTGAGTGGATTCCTGATCACGAGCTTGCTGGTGAGCGAGTTCCAATCGACGACGAAGATCTCGCTGCTGCAGTTCTGGGTGCGCCGGGCACGGCGACTCTTGCCCGCCCTGCTGCTCGTGCTCGCGTTCGTGATGACGTACTCACTGTTCACCGCGAGTCGCGTCGACTCACAACACGTGAGCGTCGATGGGATCTGGTCGTTGTTCTACGCCGCGAACTGGCACTTCATCTGGTCGGGTGAGAGCTACATCCAAGGGTTCCTGCAGCAGGGCGCGAGCCCGCTGCGGCACATGTGGTCGCTCGCGATCGAAGAGCAGTTCTACCTGATCTGGCCGCTCGTCGTGGTCGTCGTCACGAAGCTGGTTGCGGGTCGTGGCGATCCGACATCGCGAACGAAGCGTGTGCGCATCGGGCTGCTCGCGGTGTGCCTCGGTCTCGGCGTGTTGTCGATCGCGCGCATGGTCATGATGCAACGTGGTGGGGCCGACCTCAACCGCATCTACTACGGCACCGACGCGCGCATCTTCATCATCCTGTTCGGCGCGACGCTCGGCGTGATCACCGTCGGCAACCCGAAGCTCCCAAGTGTGCTGCGACCCCTCGCGATCGGGCTCGGCCTCGCGGCCTCGGCCGCGCTGGTCTGGGTGATGGCCACGGTCAGCACCGACGACACCGGGCTCTATCGCGGTGGGTACGTGCTGATCGGCCTCTTGATGGTCGCGATCCTCGTCGCCGCCGCCCAGCCCGGTGTCAACCCGCTGGCGCGCTTCATGGAGCTCCGTCCGCTCGTCGGGCTCGGGCTCATCTCGTACGGCGTGTACCTCTGGCACTGGCCGATCTCGCTGTGGATCACGGGCGACGACTTCAGCAACGACTTCCTGTTGTTCGTCGTGCGCAGCGCCGTCACCCTCGCCGCTGCCGTCGCGAGCTACTACCTGCTGGAGATGCCGATCCGGCGCGGTGTGCTGTTCAAGCGTGGCCCGCGCGTCGGCGGCGCGCTCGTGCTCACCGCGCTGACGGCGGTGGTGATCCTGCTCGTCGTGCCTGCGCTCGCGTTGCCGAACGTGTTCACGGTGCCGCGGCGGCTCCCCGCCGACGTCCAGTTCGCAGCGGTGACCGACGACTACGCGAGTGCGCCCCGCTGCGACAACCCGCCTGCGCCGGCACCGCTGCAGGGCGGGGAACCGGTGCTGATCCAGCTGATCGGCAACTCGATCGCCGGCGAGGTGCGCGACTGCCTGGCCGCCACGTTCGCGCCGCTGGGCGCCACGTTCGAGACCGTGAACCCTCCCGACTTCCTCATCTGCCGCGAGGTGCGGGCGATCAAGGACCAGGTACGCGATCCTGCGACGCGTCCCGACGCCGCAATCCTGTTCTTGTTCGTCGCGTACGACCCTCGGTGCGGCGACGACTGGCATGCGTCGATCGACACCCTGCTCGACGCCTACAAGGCGGCGGGCACCCACGTGTTCCTCATCCCCTCGGTGCCGTTCGTGCCGGGCAGCCCGGTGATCGACAACCTCGGCGCCGGGCCACTGATCGAAGCCGAGTACTACCAACAGCGCGCCAACGACGATCCGGAGAACATCACCTACGTCGACGCGGGCCGCTTCCTGCGCGACGAGGACGGCACGTACTGGTGGCGGGCACCGTGCCTCCCGGGCGGAGAACCCGGATGTGACGCTGACGGCACGGTCGGGGTGCGCTTCACCGACGGTCTGCATTTCTGCACCGACCCCGACTACGCCGCGCACGGATGCATCGGCGAGAAGTACCAGGCCGGCGAGCGTCGGGCATCGGCTGCCATCGCCTCGCAGATGATCCCCGTGCTCGCGGCCCGCACGGCACCGCCGAAATGAGGCAGACTGCGTCACGTCGGTGAGTCGGATCTGGGGGAAACCATGGCGGATCGTCACGAGCGGATCGAAGAGCAGCTGGCCCGCGTGCCGTTGTTCGAGGGGCTCTCGAAGAAGGAGCTCCGCCTCGTCGCTCAGCTCTCCACCTATCTGGAGGAGCCCGCAGGCGCCGTGCTCACCCGCGAGGGCGAGATGGGCCACGAGTTCATCATCGTGCTCGACGGCGAGGTCGAGATCCGGCGAGCCGACCAGGTGATCGCCTCGCGTGGCCCCGGCACGTACGTGGGCGAGATCGCGCTCCTCGACCACCGGCCCCGCACGGCAACCGTCGTGGCCAAGACCCCGGTGAAGCTCGAGGTCATCGGTCAGCGCGAGTTCGCCGGGCTCATGGCCGAGGTGCCCGAGATCTCCCAGATGCTGTTGCCGGCCATGGCGAAGCGCCTCGCCGACCTCGACGCCGACAACCGTTCCTGATCGCCCCCACGCCCCACATCCGACGCGGGCGCGCGTTCAAGCCGAGCTGACGACCTGCCGATCTGACCTCGCGGATGGTGCAGCTCAATCGGTGAGCGCGACACCTTCTGAGCTGGAGGGCCGCGCGTTGTCGACACCCGTGCTCGACGTCGAAGGTGAGGTGCGCGAGGCGTTGGTGAGCGGTGCCTTGCTGCTGCACTACCAGCCGGTCGTCGATCTTCACGACGCGTCGCTCGGCGGCGTCGAGGCGCTGTTGCGCTGGCGTCACGAGACCGGCGTGATCTCAGCGGGCGCGTTCTTGCCCCAGGTCCACGACCCCGAGCTGCGCCGCGCGATCTCCGCATTCGTGTTCGACGAGGCGGCGCGCCAAGCCGCGACCTGGCGCCGTCGCTTCGAATCGTGGATCTTCCCTGTGTCGGTCAACATCGCGCCCGACGAGTTCACCGACGAGCTCGTCGACCGTGTGATCGCGCTCCGCACCGATCACGCGCTCCCTCCCGGCTCGTTGGCCGTCGACGTGTCGGAGCCGGTGCTGCTGGTCGACGCCGAAGGGGTGCAGGAGCGCGTGCAAGCACTCAAGCGTGCCGGCGCGCAGATCATCGTCGACGACTTCGGCACGACCCACGCGCCGATGGGCTCCGACACCGTCGAGCTGCCGACCCGCACCACCGACGAGCTGCTGTCGTCGATCGTCGCGCTCGAAGTGCTGCCGATCGACGTGCTCAAAGTCGACCGGGAGCTCATCGACCGCTGCTTCGAGGGTGAGCGCCGCGACGCGCAGGTGGTGCAGGGCATCGTGAAGCTCGCGCACCTGTTCGGGATCCGGGTGCTCGCCGAAGGAGTCGAATCGGGTGACGAGGCCGAGCGTCTCCGCCACGACGGCTTCGATCTCGCGCAGGGGTACTACTTCCAGCGACCGCACGGTCCCGGTCACATCGATCGGCTGCTGCACGACCTCGCCGACGCGCGGCAGGCGTTCACGGCGGCCCGCGGCACACGCTGACTTCGTGCTGATGTCGCGCTGAGCCGGGGGCCGTCGGTCCCGTCCCGCGCCGCCACGCATGATGGCCTGCTTGCACGCCTGAGTACCCTGGGTCCATGGCCGATCAGGCCCGGTTCGCCGAGCTCGCGATGCCCTACATGTCTCCGTTGTATTCGGCGGCGTTGCGGATGACCCGCAACCCGTCCGACGCGGAAGACCTCGTGCAGGAGACGTACCTGCGCGCCTATCGCGGCTTCGGCGGCTTCGAGGAGGGCACCAACCTCAAGGCCTGGCTCTACCGGATCCTCACCAACACCTTCATCAACTCGTACCGGTCGAAGAAGCGCCGCCCCGACGAGGTGGAGCTCGACGACGCCGAGGACTTCTACCTCTACCGCCGCCTGGGTGGCCTCGAGGCCGCCGACGCCGGACGCACCCCGGAGACCGAGGTGCTCGACGCCATGCCCGACGCCCTGGTCAAAGAGGCGCTCGAGGCCCTGCCCGAGCAATTCCGGATGGCCGTGCTCCTGGCCGACGTCGAGGGTTTCTCCTACAAGGAGATCGCCGAGATCATGGGAGTGCCGATCGGCACGGTGATGAGTCGGCTGCATCGCGGAAGAAAGCAGCTCCAGCAGCGGTTGTGGCAGTTCGGTCGCGAGCGCGGCCTCGTCCCCGATGACACCGACGGTTCACCCGCCGACGTCAACGGGGGATCTGGCCCGGTTGGGCCCGATCACCACGACATGCCGGCTCCCGAGACCGCAGGTGCGGGGGGATAGCGAGCGATGGACTGCGACAAGGCCAGCTACCGCGTGTACCGCTACCTCGACGGTGAGCTCACCGTCTATCGGCGTTGGTCGATCCGTCGCCATCTCGACAAGTGCCCGCCGTGTGCCGAGGGCTTCGACTTCGAGCTCGAGCTGCGCCAGGTCATCTCGGCGAAGTGTCGTGACGAGGTCCCCGAGGAGCTGCGCCAGCGGATCGCCGAAGCCCTCGACCAGCAGCACCTCGACGACTGACCGGGACGCAGGCTGCGAGTGACGAGTTGGGACGACCGGTCGCCCTACGATGTCGCCGAGTCCAGTCCCGCCGAGCCGATTCCCGGAGAAGCCCGTCGTGTCGACCGTCCGCCGTTGCCTCACCACTCTCGTCGTCACCGCCGCGCTGGTTGCCGCGCTCGCGGCGCCTGCCGGTGCGACCCCGATCCTCGCCGACGACGACTACAAGTGGTTCTACTGGGTCGGCCCGTTGTTGGTGGTGAGCTTCATCGGCCTCCTCATCGCGATCGGCATCGGCTACTACGTGAAGGTGCTGCGCCCCAAGCGACGCGGGCGCCCGGTCTCGTGACCCAGGGATGACCGCCGCGCCGGCCCTGTCGAGCACCACCGTCACTCCGGCCTACGACCCGCTCGACTGGGCGTTGGCCGAACGGGTGGCACGGCGGGTTGCCGGCCGCGAGCCCCTGGCGGCCTCCTATCTCGCCGAGTCGCTGCGCGACGACTTCACGTCGCTCACCGCGCAGGCCGAGGTGCTCGTGAGCGAACACACGGGTCTCGTGGCGCCGACCGCGGCACGCGCCGTCGTCGTCGACCGTGCCTCGTGGGTCTCGGCCAACGTGCGTTCGATGCAGCGCCTGCTCGCGCCGCTCACCGCGCGGGTCGGCGAGCGAATGGCTGCGAGTCGCGCCGCGCCCTTCGGCCGTCGGATCGCCGGCACCGAGACCGGCGTGCTGCTCGGCTACCTCGCGCAGCGCGTGCTCGGTCAGTACGACCTCCTCGTGCTCGACGAAGACGACGAAGACGCCGACGCGGTCTACTACGTGGGCGGCAACATCTTGGCGCTCGAGAAGCGCTTCGCGTTCCGGCCGCGCGACTTCCGCCTCTGGATCGCGATCCACGAGTGCACCCACCGCGCGCAGTTCACCGGCGTGCCCTGGCTCAAGCCCTACTACCTGTCGCTCGTCGATGCGTCGCTGGCGTCGATCGACCCCGACCCGCGCCGGCTCGTGCAGGCCCTCACGCGCGCGGCCGAGGAGATGCGCGACGGGCGCAACCCGCTCGACGACGGTGGTCTCGTGGCGCTGCTCGCGAGTGAGGAGCAACGGGGCGCGCTGGCCAGCGTCCAGGCGCTCATGTCGCTGCTCGAAGGCCACGGCAACAGCGTGATGAATCGGCTCGGGCGCGACCACGTGTCGGGGCAGGCCCGGATGGCGAGGGTGCTCCACTCTCGCCGCCAGAGCACCGGTGTCATCGCGCTGTTCCACAAGATCGTCGGGCTCGAATCCAAGATGCGCCAGTACGAGGTCGGGGAAGCCTTCATCGCGGTGGTCGAGCGCGAAGCAGGCCCGCGAGCGATCGACGCCGCATGGCGTGGTCCCGAATGGCTCCCCACCTCCGCCGAGCTGCGTGATCCGCCCGCGTGGCTGGAGCGAGTCGGCGCCTGAGCCGTGTCGCGGCGCGCGCAGTCCGACGCGCTCGCACCATGGCGCGAGCGAGCCCGCTTCGATCTCCCTGAGCTTGCGCCGCCCGTGGTGGTGGCGTGCTCCGGCGGCGCCGACTCGGTCGCGCTGCTCGCGCTGGCGTGTGACGCGGGGCTCGAGCCCGTCGCGGTGCATGTCGACCACGGTTTGCGACCCGAGCACCGCGATGATGCCGAGCTCGTGCGTGCCGTGGCGTCCGAGCTCGGTGCGACGTTCGCGTTGGTCGACGTCGCGATCGAACACGGCGGGAACCTCGAGGCCCGCGCCCGCGACGCGCGGTACGCGGCCCTCCGTCGCGCGTGCGTCGACGCCGCGGCGTCGGTCGTGCTGCTGGGGCACACCCAGGACGACCAGGCCGAGACGATCCTGTTGAACCTCTTGCGCGGCTCGGCTGGCTCCGGTCTCGCCGGCATGTCTTACCGTCGCGACGAGTTCGTCCGGCCGCTGCTCGAGATGCGCCGCGCGGAGACCCACGCGATCTGTGCGGCGTTGCGCGTGCGCGTCGTGCAGGACGCGATGAACGACGACCCGGCGTTTCGGCGCGTCGTCGTGCGCCGCGATGTGCTCCCGCTCCTCACCGACGTCGCGGGTCGCGACCTCGTGCCGGTGCTCGCACGTCAGGCCGACATCCTGCGCGACGAGTCGCGGTTCCTCGATCAGCTCGCAGGTGCTGCGTGGCCGGCAGACAGCGGCACTTCCGCGCGTGCGTTGCGCGACCTCCATCCGGTGCTCGCGCAGCGCGCCGTGCGCATCTGGCTCGGGCCACCACCACCGTCGCGAGCCGAAGTTGCACGCGTGCTCGACGTCGCGGGTGGCGTCGCCCGGGCCACGGAGCTCGCCGGTGGGCGAGTGGTGCGGCGGGCCGGCGGGCAGTTGCTCGTCGAGCCGCGCTAGGTTCCCCCCGTGGTCGAACACGCTGACATCGGTCGCGTGATCGTGAGCGAGGACGAGCTCCGCGACCGGATCGCCGAGCTCGGCAAGGAGATCACCTCCGACTACACCGGTCGACCGCCGCTCCTCGTCGGGGTGCTCAAGGGCGCGTTCGTGTTCATGAGCGACCTGTCGCGGGCGATCGACCTGCCGGTCGAGTTCGACTTCATGGCCGTGTCGTCGTACGGGTCCGCCACCCGATCGAGCGGCGTGGTGCGCATCATCAAGGATCTCGACCTCGACCTCGGTGGCCGCGACGTCATCATCGTGGAAGACATCGTCGACAGCGGCCTCACACTCGCCTATCTCCGCAAGAACCTCGCGGCGCGCGAGCCGGCGTCGCTGGAGGTGTGTGCGCTCCTGGTGAAGGAGGGGCTCCAGCGCGTGGAGCTCGACCTCAAGTACGTCGGGTTCCGAATCCCACCGGAGTTCGTCCTCGGCTACGGCCTCGACGTCGACGAGCGGTACCGCAACCTTCCGTTCATCGCGCGCTACACGGGCACGAACCACGACTGACCCCGGTCGCTACGCTGGCACGGCCGTCTGCCCCTCGGAGTTGCCGTGAGCAAGCTGCGCCGCAGTGTTGTCGTCGCCGCCGTCGTGGTGGCGCTGGTCGCCTTCTTTGCTTTCCGCGCGCTCAGCGGCGGCTCCGACGCGCAGCAGCTGACGCTCGACCAGTACACGACGAAGCTCGATGACGGCACGGTCGCCACCGCGACGATCCACGACCAGGATCACACCGTCACGGGCAAGCTGCAGAACGGCACCGAGTACACCGTCGACTTCCCGGATCGGTACACGGCCCAGCTCACGACGGCGATCGTCGACGGCGGCGTGAAGGAGGTCGACACCGACCATCAGGACACGAGCCCGTGGGTGAACCTGTTGCTGAGCCTGCTGCCGTTCGTGCTCCTCGCGTTCGTGCTCATGTGGGTGCTCGGGCAGGCGCAGGGCGGCGGTCGGGGTGTGATGAGCTTCGGCAAGTCGAAGGCGAAGCTCGTCAGCAAGGATCAGCCCAAGGTCACGTTCGCCGACGTGGCGGGCCTCGATGAGGCGGTCGAGGAGCTCGAGGAGATCAAGGAGTTCCTCGAGTCGCCGGCGAAGTTCCAGGAGATGGGCGCGAAGATCCCGAAGGGCGTGCTGCTCTTCGGGCCGCCGGGCACCGGCAAGACGCTGCTCGCGAAGGCGGTCGCGGGTGAAGCGGGCGTCCCCTTCTTCTCGATCAGCGGTTCCGACTTCGTCGAGATGTTCGTGGGCGTGGGGGCTTCGCGTGTGCGCGACCTCTTCGAGCAGGCGAAGGCGGCTGCGCCGGCGATCGTGTTCGTGGACGAGATCGACGCGGTGGGCCGCCATCGTGGCGCCGGCGTCGGCGGCGGGCACGACGAACGGGAGCAGACCCTCAACCAGCTCCTCGTGGAGATGGACGGCTTCGACCAGAAGCAGGGGGTGATCCTCCTCGCGTCGACGAACCGGCCCGACATCCTCGATCCCGCGCTGCTCCGGCCGGGGCGATTCGATCGCCAGATCGTGGTCGACCGGCCTGACCTCGAAGGCCGCAAGGCGGTGCTCGCGGTGCATGCGCGCGGCAAGCCGCTCGCGCCCGGCGTCGACCTCGACGTGATCGCGCGCCGCACGCCCGGCTTCACCGGCGCCGATCTCGCGAACCTGATGAACGAAGCCGCGCTGCTGGCGGCCCGCCACGACCTCCAGCTCATCGGTCTCCCACAGCTCGAGGAGGCCATCGACCGCGTGATGGCCGGCCCCGAGCGCCGGAGCCGTCTGATCTCCGAGCGCGAGAAGCGCGTCATCGCGTACCACGAGGGCGGGCACGCGCTCGTTGCCCACGCCCTGCCGAACACCGATCCGGTGCACAAGATCTCGATCATCCCGCGGGGTCGTGCGCTGGGCTACACGCTCACCCTCCCCACCGAGGACAAGTTCCTGGTCACCCGCAGCGAGCTCGTCGACGAGCTGGCGATGCTGCTGGGGGGTCGTACGGCGGAAGAGCTGATCTTCGCCGACCCGACCACGGGGGCGCAGAACGACATCGACCGCGCCACCACGATCGCGCGGCAGATGGTCACCGAGTTCGGGATGAGCGACGCGCTCGGCCCGATGCGCTTCGGCCACCCGCAAGGTGAGGTGTTCCTCGGGCGCGACATGACGTCCACGCCCGACTACTCCGACGAGGTCGCGGCGAGCATCGACGTCGAGGTGCGTGCGTTGATCGACGGGGCCCACGCCGCCGCGCTCGACGTGCTCACCGACAACCGTGCGCTGCTCGACCGCCTCGCCGACGAGCTCATCGAGCACGAGACACTCGAGGCGACGCGTGTGCAGGAGCTGTTCCGCGACGTCAGGACGTTCTCCGACGGCGCGCGATCGGGAGCGATGCGCTCGTCGCGTGGCCCGGATCACGCGCCAGTGCCGGGTCGTTCGGGCGCCGCGGCGGCGCGTCCGCCGGACCAGCCGCATCGGGCCGGCCAGCATCGGGGAGGACCCGCGTGAGCGACGACGACCAGAGTGTGACCGACGCCGAGCGTGAGGTGGCGAAGAAGCGCATCGAAGCTGCGGTGCGCGAGATCCTCGACGCCATCGGTGAGGATCCCGAGCGCGACGGGCTCCTCCGTACGCCGCGTCGCATCGCCGACATGTATGTCGACGAGATCTTCACCGGCCTGCACGACGACCCACCGCGACACCTCGCCGTCACGTTCGAAGCTGACCACGACGAGATGGTGCTCGTGCGCGACATCGCGGTGCAGAGCATGTGTGAGCACCACCTCGTGCCGTTCGCCGGGCGCGCGCACGTCGCTTACATCCCGGGCGACGACGGCCGCATCGCAGGGCTGTCGAAGATCGCCCGCCTCGTCGACGGCTTCGCGGCGCGTCCACAGGTGCAGGAGCGGCTCACCACGCAGATCGCCGACGCGCTCGTCGAAGCGCTCCAGCCCACCGGGGTGCTCGTGATGATCGAGGCGGAGCACTTCTGCATGTCGATGCGGGGGGTCAAGAAGCCGGGCGCGCTCACCGTCACGTCGGCGGTCCGGGGCCTCTTCAAGACCAGCGCCGCCACCCGGGCCGAGGCCATGAGCCTCATCACCCACCCCGGCAACCGGCTCTGATGGCGTTCTGACGCACGAAACCGCGCGACGTTCGAGAAAATTGACCCCGAAACGACGGGCGGGCCACTCCGGTACGCTGCGCCGCATGTTCGTGTGGTCGTCGGTGTGCGGGGTCCGTCCCGCGGTGATGGGCGTCGTGAACGTCACCCCGGATTCGTTCTCCGACGGAGGTCGTTTCGCCACCACCGACGCCGCGGTCGCCCACGGGCTCACGCTCGTGGCCGACGGTGCCGACCTCCTCGACATCGGGGGAGAGTCGAGCCGACCCGGTGCCGCACCGGTCGACGCCGGCGAGGAAGCGGCGCGGATCCTGCCCGTGATCGAGGCCCTTGCAGCCGACTCCGGCGTGCCGATCAGTGTCGACACCACGAAGTCGGCGGTCGCGGCCGCAGCACTGGCCGCCGGCGCCACGATCGTGAACGACATCTCCGCAGGCCTCGCCGACCGCGCCATGCTCGGCGTCGTCGCCGACGCAGGTGTGGGCTACGTGGCGATGCACATGCGCGGTGCCCCGCGCACCATGCAGGAGCACGCGCACTACGACGACGTCGTCACCGAGGTGGGCGACCACCTGATCGCGCGCCGCGACGCCGCGCTGGCCGCCGGCGTTGCCGCCGACGCGTTGTGCGTCGATCCCGGCATCGGCTTCGCCAAGTTGGCGCCGCACAACCTCGAACTGCTCGCGCGCCTCGACGAGCTCACCGCCCGTGTCGGCGTTCCGGTGCTCGTCGGCGCTTCGCGCAAGGCGTTTCTCGGCGCGGTGATCGAACACGCGACCGGTCGCCGGGTCGAGCCCGCCGAGCGCGACGACGCCACGCTCGCCACGGTCATGTGGTCGATCGACCACGGTGCCTCGGTGGTGCGGGTGCACGACGTGCAACCGGCCGCGCAGTGTGTGCGGCTCTGGCGCACGGTGCGCGACCTCGACGCCGAGGCCGTGGCGTGAAGGGTCGGTGGGCACAGGGCCTCGAGCCACGCGCGTTCTGCTGGGTGATCCGCGATCGGCTCGCCGCGTCGGAGCGCCCGGGCGGGTTCGCACGCAACCACCGCAAGGTGCGACGCCAGGAGGAGCTGATCTGGCTCATCGGGCACGGGTTCACCCACCTGCTCTCGGTGCTCGACTCACCCCACAACCTCCACGCCTACGACGAAGCGGGGATCCCGCACGCCCACGTTCCGATCGGCCGGCGCGACGAGTGGCCCGACCGGCTGCCCGAGCTCTACGCGACGCTCGCGTCGTGGTTGGCCGATCCGAACGAGCGGGTCCTCATCCACCACGAGGAGTTCGGCGACCGCCTGCTCGGTGTGCTCGCGGGATACCTCCTCTACTCGGAGCTCGTCGCCGAAGGCCCGCACGCCGTCGTCGTCATCGAGAAGATCACCGGCCGCCAGCTCGGTGCCATGGCGCGCGAGATCGTCTCGGTCACCGTGGCCGAGCAGATGGTGCAGCCGTCGTCGTCCGACCGCGGCTCCCGGGGCTGATCACCTGATGGGCAAGATCGTGATCGCGGGCCTGCGCGAGCTCGGCGTGCACGGTGTGCTCCCCGAAGAGCAGACGCGCCCCCAACCCTTCGAGGTCGACGTCGAGCTCGTGGTCGATCTCGGGCCGGCCGGTGAGTCCGACGCGCTCGACGACACCGTCGACTACTCCGCAGTGGCGGAGGCCATCAGCCGCGTGGTGCGCACGGAGCGGTACCAGTTGCTCGAGCGCCTGGCCACACGGATCGCCGAGGTGTGCCGGGTCGACGAGCGCGTCACGTCGGTGGCCGTGACGGTGCGCAAGCTCCACCCGCCGGTGCGGGCCATGGTCGACCACGTCGCGGTCCGCATCGAGCAGTGAGCCCCGCGACCCGACGGGCGTACCTCGGGATCGGCTCCAACCTGGGGGACCGCGCCGCGCATCTCCAGGCCGCGGTCGACGGGCTGGCGGCGACGCCGGGGATCAGCGTGGTTGCGGTGTCACCGGTCTACGAGACCGCGCCGGTCGGTGGACCGCGCCAGGACGACTACCTCAACGCGGTGGTGGCCGTCGACACCGCGCTCGCCGCCCGTGCCCTCCTGGAGGCCGGTCAGCGCCTCGAGGCCGCAGCGCACCGGGTGCGTCGGGAGCGGTGGGGGCCGCGGACCCTCGATGTCGACGTCCTGCTGGTGGGCGACGACGAGGTCCGCGAGCCCGACCTCGAGGTGCCGCACCCCCGGATGGCGGACCGGGACTTCGTGCTCGTTCCGCTCGCCGACCTCGATCCCCGATGGGCCGACGCCCGACGCGTCGACGGGGCGGCCGACCAGGCAGCGGTCAGGCGTGTGGAGATAGAGTTACGGGTACCCGAGTAGTCCGGCACCCCACCCAGGGGCTGGAACGAAGAGGTCCGGAATTGCACGCACACGCGCAGCGGGCGCTCGCCCTGGTGGGTCCTGGACGCGCCGGCACCACGATGGCCACTGCTCTGCTCGCGCGCGAGTGGACGGCGGTCTCCGTGGCCGGACGCGCCCCTGATTCGCCTGGTGTGCTCGCGGCCGCGACCCGGTTCGAGGCTGCCCCCCGATCCCTCGCCGACGCCGGGCGAGGTGCGGCGCTCGTCCTGGTCGCAACTCCCGACGCGGCGATCGCGGAGGTGGCGCACGCGCTCGCGCCGGGTCTCGAACCGGGCGCGCTGGTGCTGCACCTGTCGGGGGCGTGCACCCTCCACGAGCTCGACAAGCTCGCGATCGCCCGTCCCGACGTGCGGCTCGGATCGTTGCACCCGCTCCAGTCGTTGCCCTCGGCCGAGCTCGGCGTCGCCCGCCTGCCCGGCTCGTGGTGCGCGGTCGACGGGCCCGACGACGTCGAACGACTTGCGGTGTCGCTCGGGATGCGTCCGTTCCGAGTCGACGCCGCCCGACGTGCGACGTATCACGCCGCCGCGACGGTGGCGAGCAACCACCTGGTCGCGTTGCTGGGCCAGGCCGCCCGTCTCGCCGCCGACGCCGGTATCCCGCCCGAGGCGCTGTTGCCCCTCGTGCGCGCCACGGTCGACAACGTCGACGCGCTCGGTCCGGTCGACGCGCTCACCGGTCCGGTGGCGCGTGGCGATGTCGACACCGTTCTCCGTCACCTCGACGCGGTGGCGCCGTCGGAGCGTGCTGCCTACCGTGCGCTGGCGTCCGAGGCGCTGAAGCTCACGGCCAGGCGCGACACCGAGCTCGAGCAGATCCTGGACGACCCCGAGGGGCGCCGGTGATCACCGTCGAGCGCGTCGCCGAGCTCCGCACGATCTGCGACACGGCGCGACGCGACGGTGCGCGGGTGGGGTTCGTGCCGACCATGGGGTACTTCCACGAAGGGCACCGCTCGCTCATGCGCGCGGCCCGAGCCGCCAACGACCTGGTCGTCGTGAGCCTGTTCGTGAACCCGACCCAGTTCGGTCCCAACGAGGACCTCGGCCGCTATCCGCGCGACCCCGAGGGGGACGCGACGGCCGCTGAGCGCGAAGGTGTCGACGTGCTGTTCGTGCCGTCCGTCGCCGAGATGTACCCCGAGGGCTCGTGCACCACGGTGCACGTCGAGGGCCTCACCGCGGGGCTGTGCGGTGCGAGCCGGCCGGACCACTTCGACGGGGTCACCACGGTGGTCGCCAAGCTGTTCGCGATGGTCGGCCCGTGTCGGGCCTACTTCGGCCGCAAGGATGCGCAACAGCTGGCCGTGATCCGCCGCATGACCACCGACCTCGCGCTGCCGGTCGAGGTGGTCGGTTGCCCGCTCGTGCGGGAGCCCGACGGCCTCGCGATGTCGAGTCGCAACGCGTTCCTCGCCGGCGACGACCGCCAGTCCGCCACGGTGCTGGCCTGGGCGCTGCGCGCTGCGGGTGAGGCGGCGGTGGCGGGCGAACGCGACGCCGGCGTCCTCCGGCGCGTGGTCGTCGACATCCTCGCCGCGTCACCTGCGGTGCGGCTCGACTACGCCGAGGTGGTCGACGCGCACACGCTCGAGCCGAGCGCGACCATCGGCGCACACACGCTGGTCGCGGTGGCCGCCTTCGTCGGCTCGACTCGCCTCATCGACAACATCGCGATCACCGTCACCCCGGACGCTCATGGCCGCGAGGTCGTCACCGTCGACACCGGAGTCATCACACCCGCGTTCACCGATCCCACGTTCGCCCATCCGCCACTGGCGGCCGCTGCCGCGGAGGTAGCCATCCCATGAACCGCATCATGATGAAGTCGAAGATCCATCGCGCCACGGTCACCGGCGCGGACCTCAACTACATCGGTTCGATCACGATCGACGAGCGGCTCATGGAGCTCGCCGACCTCATGGAGCACGAGCAGGTCCATGTGGTGGACATCGACAACGGCGCCCGCTTCGAGACCTACGTGATCAAGGGCGGCCCGGGCGACATGATCCTCAACGGTGCTGCCGCGCGCCTGGTCCACCACGGCGACAAGATCATCGTGATCAGCTACGCGCACTACGACGCGGTCGAGCTGGAGCAGTACGCCCCGATCGTCGTCCACGTCGACGAGCACAACCGCCCGAGCGTGCACGCGGTGGCCCCCGTCGCTGACGCGGCCAAGTAACACCTCCTCGACCGAGAGAGCGTCGAAGCACACATGACCGACCTCCTCGTGCTCGGCAGCGGCATCGCGGGCTTGTCCGCCGCGGTGCGGGCGCGGCGGGCCGGGCTCACCGTGACCGTGCTCACCAAGGGCGCCCTCGCCTGGTCGGCGACCCGGTACGCGCAGGGCGGCGTGGCCGCCGCGCTGTTCGAGCACGACGATTCCCCGGCGCTCCACGGCTCCGACACACTCACTGCGGGCGCCGGCCTGTGCGACACCGACGCGGTCGAAGTGCTGGCAGGCGAGGGCCCGGGTCGCGTGCGTGAGCTGATCGAGCTCGGCGCGCACTTCGACGAGGTCGACGGCACGCTTGCGCTCGGTCGCGAAGGCGGCCACTCCGTGGCGCGCGTGATCCACGCCGGCGGCGACGCGACCGGGGCCGAGATCGAGCGTGCGTTGGTGGAGGCGGTGCTCGCGTCGGGTGTCGACGTGCACGAGGGCTGCCTCGTGACGGAGCTCCTCGTGCACGACGGCCGCGCCGCAGGGGTCCGCGCCGTCGATGCCACTGGTGAGGCCCGCATGTTCCCGGCCGCCAACACGCTGATCGCCACGGGTGGTGCGGGCCAGTGCTTCGCCGTCACCACGAACCCGGCGCTGTCCACGGGTGACGGCATCGCGATGGCGTTGCGCGCCGGCGTCGCGGTGGCTGACCTCGAGTTCATGCAGTTCCACCCGACCGCGCTGCACCATCCGTCGATGCCCCGGCCGCTCCTGTCGGAGGCGCTCCGCGGCGAAGGGGCGATCCTGCGCGACGACGACGGGGTCGCGTTCATGGCAACCGAGCACCCCTTGGCGGATCTCGCGCCGCGCGACGTCGTCGCGCGGGCGATCAGCCGCCGGCTCAACGAGCGCGGCCTCGACCACCTCTGGCTCGACGCCACGGCGATCCCCGGCTTCGCCGACCGGTTCCCGACGATCTTTCGCGCCTGCGGCGCGGTCGGGCTCGATCCCACCCGCGAGTGGCTTCCCGTTGCCCCTGCCGCGCACTACCTCTCGGGTGGGGTGGTCACCGACCTCGACGGCGCCAGCACCCTCCCGGGCTTGTGGGCGTGCGGTGAAGCCGCGTGCTCGGGGGTGCACGGCGCGAACCGCCTGGCATCGAATTCGCTGCTCGAAGGCATGGTGTTCTCTGCGCGCGCCGTCGATGCTCTGCTCGCGGGCAAGGCGCGGCCCGAGCAGACCGGCGCGCTGCGGGGGCTCGCCGAAACGGCGGGACACGAGGTGGCACCGACCGACTTCGATGCCGGCATGCCCGTGCGCGACGACCTGCAGCGAATCATGACGCGCGATGCCGGCGTGCTGCGCGACGCGTCGAGCCTGACTCGCGCCGCCGATGCTCTGCGCACCATGCGGCCGACCAGCGCGGGTGAGGCGAACCTGCTCGCGGTGAGCAGCGCGCTCGTGAGCGCGGCGCTGGCGCGATGCGAGTCGCGGGGCACGCACACCCGCATCGACTTTCCTGCCACGTCGCCCGAGTACCTCGGTCGCTTCGTGTTCGCTGGCTCGCCCGTGCCGCGGTTCGTGCCCCTCGCCGGCTCCGGCTCGGAGCGCGAGGTCGTGTTCGCCGGACCGAGTGGCTCGTGATGCCCGACGACTTCGACGCCCCGATCGCGACGACGCGTGCCGCGGTCAGCCTGGCCCTCGCCGAAGACCTCGGACCGCTCGGCGATCTCACTGCCGCGCTCGTCCCCGGAGAGGCGCGTGGCACCGCCGAGGTCGTCGCGCGCGCCGATGGCGTGCTCGCCGGGACTGCGTGCGCGAGTGAGGTGTTCGCGCAACTCGACCCCGACGTCGAGGTCGTGTGGACCCTCGACGACGGCGCGACGGTCGGCCCGGGCACCAAGGTCGGTCAGGTGAGCGGACCCTTGCGGTCGGTGCTCACGGGGGAGCGCACCGCGCTCAACTTCTTGTGCCACCTCTCCGGTGTCGCCACCGCGACGCGCGCTTTCGTGCTGGCCGCGGGCGAACGCACACGGGTGTGGGACACGCGCAAGACGCTGCCCGGCCTGCGCGCACTCGAGAAGGCGGCGGTGCGCGCGGGAGGTGGCGTGAACCACCGTGGCTCGTTGTCGGACTTCGTGTTGGTCAAGGACAACCACCTCGGCGGGCTCAGCATCACCGAAGCGGTGCAGCGGGCGCGGGCGCGGTGGCCGGGCCGCACCGTCGAGGTCGAGTGCGACCGCCCGGAGCAGGTGGAGGAAGCGCTTGCGGCCGGCGCGACGATGGTGCTGCTCGACAACATGACGCCCGACGAGGTGCGTGCGTGCGTGGAGCTGGTGGCCGGTCGTGTGGTGGTCGAGGTGTCAGGTGGCGTCACGGTGGAGAACGTGGCGGCGTACGCGGCGGCCGGCGCCGACCTCGTGTCGACGAGCGTGATCACGCAATCCGCGCCCGCCCTCGACATCGGCTTCGACCTGGCCAATCTGAATGGAGCTCCGAAGCGCAGCGTAGGAGCGCGGGAGCGAACGCCCGCGAGCCGCGTACCGGCTCGCAGTGAAGCGAGCGAATAGAGGAGGGGGTCCTTGTGCTGCTGACGATCGACTGCGGGAACACCCAGACGGTGATCGGGTTGTTCTCCGGTCACGAGCTCGTCGACCACTGGCGCATCGCCACCGTCGTCGAGCGCACCTCCGACGAGCTCGCGCTGATGTTCCAGCAGTTCCTCGGCTTCCACGGATTCTCGTTCGATGCCCAGATCACGGGGCTCGCGATCGGCTCCGGAGTCCCGCGCGTCACCGCGGCACTGCGTGAGATGAGCGAGCGGTACTTCGGGTTCCCGGCCCTGGTGCTCGAGAGTGGGGTCCGCACCGGGATGCCGATCCTCTACGACGAGCCGAAGAACGTGGGGGCCGACCGCATCGCCAACGCGATCGGGGCGTACGACCTCTACGGCGGGCCGACGATCGTCGTCGACTTCGGCACCGCCAACACCGTCGACGCGGTGAGCGTGAAGGGCGAGTACCTGGGTGGCGCCATCTTCCCCGGCATCGAGATCTCGCTCGACGCGCTGTTCGCCCGGGCGGCGGCACTGCGCCGCGTCGAGCTGGTCGAGCCGAAGAACGTGATCGGCAAGTCGACGATCGAAGCGATCCAGTCCGGCGCCGTGTACGGGTTCAGTGGTCAGATCGACGCGCTGGTCGACCGGTTCCAGGCCGAGCTCGGTCCGTCGACGGTCGTGGCCACCGGTGGTCTCGCCGAGCTGATCGCGCCGCACTCGCGCACGATCCAACACACCGAGCCCTGGCTCACGCTGCAGGGCCTCCGCATCGTGCACGAGCGCAACCGGTAGCCCGAGCGAGAAAGCGAGCACGACACCGTGGCCGACGAAGTGCAGCTGGCATTCGGGCTCGACGGCGCGCCCGACGCGAACCTCGCGTCGTGGAAGCAGGAGCCGCCGAAGTTCCTCGGCGACTACCACCTCGAGGACGAGTCGTACGACACGCTCGTGTTCGAAGCGCAGGTGATGGGCGTCGGGATGCGCATCCTCATGTGGGGGATGGCCAAGACGCTCTACCGCGTGATGGTCACGTTCTCACCCGACGAGGTGGGCACGCGCGTCACGTTGTCCGGCCAGGCGAAACCCGACGTGCGCGACGCGATGGGCGAGTACCTCCGCGTGCACACGCGCCAACTCTGAGCGCCGCCAGTTCCGAGCGCGGGGCCGAGCTCGAGGCGCGCTACACGTCCTTGAGGATCTCGGCCTTCTTGTCCTGGAATTCCGCGGCGCTGATGAGCCCGGAGTCGAACAGCTGCTGGGCCTTCTTGAGCCGATCGGCCGGGTCCTCAGCCGTGGGCGCCGCCGGCGCCGGTGTGGGCGCCGCCGGAGCGGTGGGCGGCAGGAACGTCGGGTTCGCGGTGAACGGCGACGCGTACGTGGGCGGCTGACCGGCCATCGCCGCCCGTCCTGCCGCGTCGGCGGTGCCGGCGTAGGTGTTCGACAAGCCCTGCATCGCGGCGTTCATGTCGCCGCCCTGCGCGGCAACCGCGCCCTTGAGCGCGTCCCACTGCACGGCCACCTGCTGCGGGTCGTCGGGGGAGACCTTCACCGGCACGTCCATGCCGACCGACAACACCGTCTTCTGGCGCGCGGTCGGGTAGAGGTACGTGACGTGGTACGGCTCGCCGTCGGGAGGCTGCACCTCGAGTTCGATCTGCATGGTGAACTTCTCGGTGGGGTGCGGCATGGCGAAGCTCAGCACCCGCGCCTTTGCTGCGGTGCCGTGCTTCAAGATGTCGCCCTGGCCGCGGTCGTCGGAGAGCGCGGCGACGTCTTTGAACGCGCCGCTGATCGACGGCATCCCGCCGTGGTGGTCACCGAGCTCCTTGGCGCCCGAGATCGCGTTCTTGGCGTCCTTGAAGAGGCCCATACGAATGCTCCTGTCGGTCGAGCGAGCGCGTCACGCGCTCGGTGTCACCAGCTCTGGAGGATGGCTTCGCTCGGCGCGTTGGGGTCGTACTTGGCCACGATCGCCTGGCCCTCGGACAGTCCCTCCATCTGGAACGGCAGCATGCTCTGCTCGATGGTGGTCTGGTACGGGTCGCCACCGGCGGGCCGGATGCTCACGTCGAACTCGTGCCAGGTCGCGCCGCTGATGTCGGGCTCGCCGACGGCGCGGATGGCGTGGATCACGCCGGGTGCCTCCACGCCGACCTGGCCGATCGTGTTGACCTTCTGGGAGTACGCGGCCATCTTCGCCATGTCCTGGCCGCCCATCCCGGGCATGCTCGACATGCCGGCGGGCGCGGCCGCGCCTGCTGCCTGCTGCATCGCCGCGGCGTTCGCCATCGCGTCGGTCGCCTGGTCCTTCGCGCCCTTGATCTTGTCGAACATGCCCATGGCCTGCCTCCTCTGGGGGTGTCGGACAACGCTACGCCGCGCACGGACACGCTTCAAGCGAGCGGAAGGGGCGAGCGAAGAGCGAGCGGAATTTGGTACTCAGCTCTCGCGTGTGACCTGACGCTCCACGAGCGAGATGAGCGCGCCGCACACGCGCGGGTCGAGTGCGTCGGTGCTCTCGAGCGCGTCGATCGCCTTCGTCGCGTGCGCCTGTGCCACGTCGAGCGCGGCGTCGATCGATCCGTTCGCGGTCGCGATCCCGCGGGCCTCGGCCAGCTCGTCGGTCGACAGTGGACGGCCGAGCCGCTCGCGCAGGTCCGGGGTGTCGCGCAGCGCGTAGATGACCGGCAGCGTGTACACGCCTTCGAGCAGGTCCTGCCCCGCGTGCTTGCCCAGCACGTCGTCGGTGGCGGTGAGGTCGAGGACGTCGTCGACCACCTGGAAGCACATGCCGAGGTGCAACCCGAAGCGGGTCAACGCGTCGAGCGTCGCTTCGTCGACGTCGGCGACCATGCCGCCGATGCGACACGACGTCGCGAACAGCGCCGCCGTCTTGCCCTCGATCGTGGACTCGTAGCCGTCCTCGCTGCGGGTGGTGTCGAAGAGATGCTGGAGCTCGAGGACCTGCCCCCGGCAGAGCTCGCCGATCGTGGCCGCGAGGAGCCCGGCGACGTCGGCCCCGAGCGACGCCGCCAACGAGGAGGCGCGGGCGAGGAGGAAGTCGCCGGCGAGGATCGCCACGATGTTGCTCCAGCGGGCGTTGACGCTGGGCACACCACGCCGGGTCTCGGCTTCGTCGATGACGTCGTCGTGGTAGAGCGATCCCAGGTGGACCAGCTCCACCGCGACCGCGCCGGTGATCGCGTCCTCGTGGGCCCGGGTGGCCGAGCTGCACGCGTAGGTGGCGCAGAGCGCGAGGGTGGGGCGGATCCGCTTGCCCCCCGCCTCGATCAGGTGCGTGGCCACATCGGCCAAGAAGGGATCAGCGGTGCGAACCGCACCACGGAGCGTCTCTTCTACCCGGGACAGATCGTCGGCGAGCGGAGCCAACTCGACGGTCGGTGCCGGGGAGGTGGCTCCCGGGCCGGTCATGCAACCACGCTACGCAGCGGCGGGAACATTCTCCAACCCAAGAGTGCTGAATACAGGACAAAGGAAGTCCACTCCGCTCGGCGCGCTGCCGTCAAGATCGAAGCTGGACGGCCGATTACACTCTTCGGAAGGCGCCTTCACCCGATTCCCCTGCGGATGAAGGTCCATCCGACTGAACGAGAGGCGGATCAAAACCGTGTTCGAGCGCTTCACCGATCGAGCCCGCCGAGTTGTCGTCCTGGCGCAAGAGGAAGCTCGCCTGCTCAACCACAACTACATCGGGACCGAGCACATCCTGCTCGGCCTCATCCACGAAGGCGAGGGCGTCGCCGCCAAGGCGCTCG
>JBEVIU010000116.1:0-7572 GCA_040510575.1 Acidimicrobiia bacterium
ACTGCTCACACACGTACTCCTCGACGCGAGGATCGACGTTGGCGAACGAGCCGACCGCGCCGGACAGCTTGCCGATCGCGACGGCTTCCCGCGCCCGCTCGAGCCGCACTCGATCGCGGCGCACCTGCAGCGCCCAGAGCGCGAGCTTGCCGCCGAAGGTGATGGGCTCGGCGTGGATGCCGTGGGTGCGCCCGACCATCGGGGTGTCGCGGTGCTCCTGGGCCCGGATGACGATCGCGGCCTCGAGCTCGTCGACGGCGCCGATGATGAGGTCGCAGGCTTTGACCAACGCCATCGACATCGCCGTGTCGACCACGTCGAACGAGGTGAGCCCGTAGTGCACCCACTTGGCGGCGGGGCCGCCGATGCGTTCCTGGACCACGTCGACGAAGGCGGCGGTCTCGTGGTCGGTGACCGCCTCACGGGCACGGATGGCCGCGACGTCGAACCCGGCCCGTTCCCGGATGGCGATCGCGTCGGCATCGGGGACGACCCCGAGCTTCGCCCACGCCTCGGTGGCGAGGACCTCGACCTCCAGCCAGTCGCCGAACCGGGCCTCGTCGGTGAAGAGACCAGCGATTTCAGGCAGTGAGTAGCGATCTATCAAGCGGGGGCTCCCTCCTGCCGAACACTCTACGAGCCGGACATGGCTCGAGTCGCCCCGAATGGGTGCCGCGGTGCCGCGTTCGACGACCTGGGGCGAGCGTTTGGAGCGGTGACCCGGAGGATCCGGGCCGACGTTGGGTGCCGAACGGGGAGGAGGTGCGCCGCACGTGGCGAACTGCACGAAACATTGGACCGAGCACGCGGTCGCGGAATGCGCCGAGTGCGGCCAGACGTGGTGCGCGCAGTGCCTCGTGCCGCCGGTGCGCGACAAGGATCCCCTGCGGTGCATCCCGTGTTCACTCGTGCTCGCAGGGGTCCGCACCCGCCGTCGCGTCCGCTGACGACGCTCAACTCGGATCGGAAGCGATGTCGCGCCGGTAGGCGGCGCCGGGCCAGCTGATCGACGCGACGGCGGCGTAGGCGCGTTCCCGTGCGACGGCGATCGTCGCGCCCGTCGCGGTGACGTCGAGCACCCGCCCGCCCGCAGTCAGGAAACCTCCACCGGGCGACGCCGCGGTGCCGGCGTGGAACACGGTGACCGCCTCCATGGCGTCGGCGCGATCGATGCCGACGATCTCGTCGCCGGTCCGGTAGGGCGACACCGGGTAGCCCTCCGTGGCCATCACCACGGTGACGCACGCGTCGTCACCGAACACGAGATCGGGCAATGCTTCTCCGGACGCGGCGGCGGCGATCATCTCGCCCGCGTCGGTGCGCAGGCGCGGGAGCACCACCTGGACCTCCGGGTCGCCGAAGCGGACGTTGTACTCGATGAGCTTCGGTCCGACCGGCGTGAACATCAGCCCCGCGTAGAGCACACCTCGGTAGTCGATCCCGAGCGTCGCAAGGTGGCGAAGTGTGGGCGTCACGAACTGCGCCATGAGCTCGTCGGTGCGGCCGGCTGCGATCGGCACCGGCGAGTACGCACCCATCCCGCCCGTGTTGAGACCGGTGTCGCTGTCGCCGATCCGCTTGAAGTCCTGCGCGGGAGCGAGGGGGCGCGCGCCATCGGGATCGCCGTTGCAGATCGCCAGCAGCGACAGCTCCGGGCCGGTGAGACCCTCTTCGATCACCAACGTGCGCCCTGCGTCTCCGAAGGCCGAGCCCGAGAGGTAGGCGCGCACCGTGTCGCGGGCGTCGTCGAGATCCTCGGAGACGAACACGCCCTTGCCCTCCGCGAGGCCATCGGTCTTCACCACGTAGAGCCCGGACATCGACGCCAGGAACGCGAGCGCCGCCTCTTCGTCGTCGACGCTGAAGGTCGCGTGGCGGGCGGTCGGGATCCCGGCACGCTGTGCGACGTGTTTCATCCACGCCTTGGATCCTTCGAGGCGCGCGCCGTCGGTTCCCGGACCGAACGCCGGAACTGCCAGGGCCCGCACCGCGTCGGCCACGCCATTGACCAGCTGGCGGTCGGCCGCGGGCACGACGAGGTCGACCCCGAGCTCGCGCACCAGCGCCGAGACCGCGACCGGGTCGTTGGCGTCGACGGGATGACACTCGGCCGACCGGGCAATCCCGGCGTTCCCGGGCGCTGCGTGCACGCGGTCGACGATCGAGGCACGTTGCAACGCCCAGACCAGCGCGTGCTCTCGGCCTCCCGACCCGACGACGAGGACGTTCACGGGAGCGAGCGCGTCATGCCGGATCCGTCATGCCCGAAACCCAGCAAGCAAGGCCGTCATGCCGGTGGCGTGAGGATCTGCTCGCGGGCACGGCCGACCGTGACGAACGCGAACGGCACGCCCGCGAACTCCTCCACGAAGCGCACGAAGTCGCGCGCCTTCGACGGGAGCTGGTCGAGCGAGCGCGCGTCGCCGATCTCGGTGTTCCATCCGGGGAACACCTCGTACACCGGCTTCACCTTGTGCAACACCGACTGGTGGTACGGCACGTGGTCGTAGTGGGTGCCGTCGTCGCCCACGTAGCCGACGCACACCTTGACCTCGTCGAGCACGGACAGGACGGCGAGGCCGGTCATGGCGAGATCGCTGCACGAGTTGATGCGCACGGCGTGCTTGAGCATCACCGCGTCGAGCCAGCCGACCCGCCGGCGGCGCTTGGTGTTCGTGCCGTACTCGTGGCCGCGCTCGACGATCAGATCGAGCAAGGGGTCGTCTTCGGCGAGCTCGCTCGGGAACGGCCCCGCGCCGACACGACTCGTGTATGCCTTGACGATGCCGAGCACGCGTTGGACGTCGCGCGGACCGACGCCGGCGCCCGCGCACACCTCACCGGCCACCGGGTTGCTCGACGTCACGTACGGATACGTGCCGTGGTCGAGGTCGAGGAAGGTTGCCTGTGCGCTCTCGAACACGACGCGCTGGTCGGCGGCGAGCGCCTCGTGCACGAGGTGCACGGTGTCGGCGATCATCGGCTCGAGGCGCGGCACGAGCCCGAGGAAGCGCTCACAGATGTCGTCGGCTGACATCGGGAGGCGGTTGTAGACCTTCGCGAGCATGCCGTTCTTCTCGCGGAGCGCGAGGTCGAGCTTCTGGCGGAAGATCTTCGGATCGAGGAGGTCCTGCACCCGCAGGCCCACACGCAGCGCCTTGTCGGCGTACGCCGGCCCGATGCCGCGCTTGGTGGTGCCGAGCGCGTTCTTGCCGAGGAAGCGCTCGCTGACGCGGTCGAGCTCCTGGTGGTACGGCATGATCAGGTGCGCGTTGCCCGCGAGCTTGAGGCGCGACGTGTCGATGCCGGCGCGTTCGAGCGTGTCGAGCTCCGCGATCAGCACCTCCGGGTCGACCACGACGCCGTTGCCGATGACGGGCGTGACGTGGGGGTACAGGATGCCGCTCGGGACGAGCTGCAGCTTGAAGACCTCACCGTCGACCACGAGTGTGTGGCCCGCGTTGTGGCCACCCTGGTAGCGAACGACGAGCTCGCTCTCCTTGGCCAGGTAGTCGGTGAGCTGGCCTTTGCCCTCGTCACCCCAGTGACAACCGAGCACCACGGTTCCTGGCATCAGCGCACACCCGCAGACAGCTCACGCGCACGAACGGGCCGCGGAGGGACCACCAGGGAAAGGAAGGAAGACGCGACAGGAGTCACGTTGACGAGAGTTTAGTGCCCCCACCGACCGCCTTCTCCTTCGGCCGCCCTCCAGGTTCTCGTCGGGTGTGGTCGGGATATGGTCGTCGCATGCCGACGATCGCCACCAACACCCAGGTCGACCGAGCCGAGCTCGAGGAGTTCGTCCGGCCCCGGCATCGCGCCATCGTGATCACGGTCCGCAGCGACGGCACCTCGCAGGCCTCGCCCGTCGCGTGCGGCCTCGACGACGCCGGTCGCATCGTGATCTCGACCTATCCCGAGCGGGCCAAGACGGTCAACGCGCGCCGTCATCCTCGCGTCAGCGTTCTGGTCATGTCGGACGAGTGGAACGGGCCGTTCGTGCAGGTCGACGGCGACGCCGAAGTGCTCGACATGCCCGAGGCGGTCGAGGCGTTCGTCGACTACTACCGCTGCATCTCCGGTGAGCACCCCGACTGGGACGAGTACCGCGCCGCGATGGTCCGTCAGAACAAGTCGCTGCTGCGCATCACCCCCGACCGCTGGGGCCCCATCGCGACCGGCGGCTTCCCCGCCCGCCTCGTCGAAGACTGACCCTCACCGTTTTGGCGTACCCGGACCCCCGTTATTGGTGGTTGGGGGACGCCAAAACGGAGGAAAGGCGGTTCAGTCGACGGTGACGCCGCGGCGGGTGCTGAACACGAGCGCGCCGTCGGGTGCTGCGTCGACCACCACGACGTCGCCGTCGTGGTACTCGCCCTTCAGCAACCCGAGCGCGATCGCGTCCGACACCTCGCGCTGGAGCACCCGCTTCAGCGGTCGGGCGCCGAAATCGGGGTCGTAGCCCACCGCGGCGATGTGCGCGAGTGCCGATTCGGTGATGTCGAGCCCGAGGCCACGGTCGGCCAGGCGCTCGCGCAGCACGTCGACCTGTAGGCCCACGATGTGCGCGATGTGGGACTCGTCGAGGCGGTGGAACACCACGATCTCGTCGATCCGGTTGAGGAACTCCGGCTTGAAGTGGCCCCGGACGATGTTCATCACCGTGGCCTCGTCGGCACCGCCGCCCAAGTTGCTCGTCATGATCAGCACGGTGTTCGTGAAGTCGACGGTGCGGCCCTGGCCGTCGGTGAGGCGACCGTCGTCGAGGAGCTGCAACAGCACGTTGAACACGTCGGGGTGCGCCTTCTCGACCTCGTCGAGCAGCACCACCGCGTACGGACGACGGCGCACCGCCTCGGTGAGCTGACCGCCTTCTTCGTACCCCACGTAGCCGGGAGGCGCGCCGACGAGACGCGACACGTTGTGCTTCTCCTGGTACTCCGACATGTCGATGCGCACCATGGCGCGCTCGTCGTCGAACAGGAAGTCGGCGAGCGAGCGAGCCAGCTCCGTCTTGCCGACGCCGGTGGGCCCGAGGAACAGGAACGAGCCGATCGGCCGGTTCGGATCGGACAGACCTGCGCGAGACCGGCGGATCGCGTTCGCCACCGCGGTGACCGCATCGTCCTGGCCGATCACGCGCTCGTGCAGCACCTCTTCCATGCGCACGAGCTTCGACATCTCGCCTTCCATGAGACGGCTCACCGGGATGCCGGTCCACTTCGCGACGATCTCGGCGACGTCTTCCTCGTCGACCTCTTCCTTGAGCATCTGCTGGTCGCCCTGGAGCTCGTCGAGCCGGCCGGTGCGCACCACGATCTCCGCTTCGAGCTCGCGCATCGTGGCGTACCGCAGCTGCGCGGCGCGCTCGAGGTTGCCCTCGCGCTCGGCCTTCTCCGCTTCGGTGCGCGCGTTCTCGAGCTGCTCCTTGAGGGCGCGGATCTCGGCGATCGCGTCCTTCTCGTTCTGCCAGTGCGCGACCATCGCGTCGCGCTCCTCGGCGAGGGTCGCGAGCTCTTCGTCGAGGGCCCGCAACCGGTGTGCAGACGTGTCGTCGGTCTCCTTGGCCAGCGCGGCCTTCTCGATCTCGAGTTGGCGGATGCGCCGCTCGACCACGTCGATCTCGAACGGCATCGAGTCGATCTCGATGCGCAGGCGGGCCGCGGCTTCGTCGACGAGGTCGATCGCCTTGTCGGGGAGCTGGCGACCTGTGATGTAGCGATGTGAGAGCACCGATGCGGCGATGAGCGCGGCGTCTTGGATGCGCACACCGTGGTGCACCTCGTAGCGCTCCTTCAGCCCGCGCAGGATGGCGATGGTGTCCTCGACCGACGGCTCGCCCACGTACACCTGCTGGAATCGCCGTTCGAGCGCAGGGTCCTTCTCGACGTACTTGCGGTACTCGTCGAGCGTGGTCGCGCCGATCATGCGCAACTCACCGCGCGCCAGCATCGGCTTGATCATGTTGCCCGCGTCGACTGCACCTTCCGCGCCGCCTGCACCGACGATCGTGTGCAGCTCGTCGACGAACGTGATCACCTCACCGTCGCTGTCGACGATCTCCTTGAGCACCGCCTTGAGCCGGTCCTCGAACTCGCCGCGGTACTTCGCACCCGCGACCATCGCGCCGATGTCGAGCGAGATGAGCCGCTTGTCGCGCAGGCCGTCGGGCACGTCGCCTTCCACGATGCGACGCGCCAATCCCTCGGCGATGGCGGTCTTGCCGACGCCCGGTTCGCCGATGAGCACCGGGTTGTTCTTGGTGCGACGCGACAGCACCTGGATGACGCGCCGGATCTCCTCGTCGCGACCGATGACGGGGTCGAGCCTCCCGCGGCGCGCGTCGGCGGTGAGGTCGCGCCCGAAGCGCTCGAGGGCCTGGTACTGCTCCTCAGGGTTCTCGCTCGTGACCCGGTGGCTCCCGCGGACGTCCTTGAGCGCGCCGAGCACCGCGTCGTGGGTGACGCCGAGCCCGCGCAGCAGGTCGCCGACGCCTCCCGCGATCTGGGTCATCGCGAGCAGGAGGTGCTCGGTGGAGAGGTAGTCGTCGCCGAGGTCGGTGCGTTGGGTGTCGGCTGCCTCGAGCGCCTGGAACGTGTCGGGCGACAGCTGGGCCTGCTGCGTGGTCTGGCCGTACACCTTGGGCAGCCGGTCGAGGGACTCCTCGGTGCGATCACGCACGACCTTGGCCGCCACCCCGAGGCGCTCGAGCACGGGGAGCACGACGCTCTCGGGCTGGCCCACCAGGGCCGCGAGCAGGTGCTCGGGCGTGACCTGCGAGTGGTGGTGGTCGCCGGCGAGCGCCTGGGCCGCGCCGAGGGCCTCCGTGGTCTTGCGGGTCAGCTTGTTGGGATCGACAGGCATGCAGCTACCTCTGGGAAGCGACGGGCACTGCCAAAGTTGACAACGAAACTGTCAACTTTATTCCCGAACCGGGGGGAGGCGCCTACACCTCCAAGTGGTTCGAGTACGCCTCGCTGCCGTTGACGGCCGCGAAGACATGGGTCCCCGACGCGCCACCGATCGAGCAGGTGCTGTTGGCGCTGCCGTCCCCTCCTGCCGTCGCAGAAGCGTAGGACAGGTGGATCCAACTCTTGCCGCCCGTGTCCTCACCGTCATACGGGAGCCTGTAGCAGTCGATGTTGAGCGTCGCGCCGGCGGGAAAGCCGGTCATCGAGACCGTGATCCCCGCGCCGCCGCGATCCACGTGCACGGTGGGATACACCGGCGACGTCGGGGGCGGACCTGACGGCCCGGCCGGTTCGGGGGCGGGCGCCGATCCCCCTGCTGCCGGCGGCGTCGCCGCAGCCGCAGGATCGGTCGATCCGCCCGCTGCGTTGGGCACCGCGGCGGTGGTCGGAGCGCCCGGGGCGGCGGCTTCGGTGTCGGCAGCCGGCGGGGCGGTGGCGGTGATCCCAGCGACTCGAGGCGCGGCAGCCGTGGTGGACGTGGAGCCGTTCCCCGTGGTGCCGATGTCGACCGCGGGCACGATGGCCACCGACGTGTCGTCGTCGGTGCCGAAGATCGCGAGGGCGCCGAACACCAGGGCAAAGGCGGCCGCTGCCACGG
>JBEVIU010000117.1:0-5531 GCA_040510575.1 Acidimicrobiia bacterium
TCCGCGGTCGCGACCGACACCGCCGCGCAGGCACGGACCGGCGCACAGCTGCTGGCGACCACCTTCGACATGGAGTCGGGCGTGAACGGCTTCGTGGTCACCGGACAGCCGGCGTTCCTCGACCTCGAAGCGCACGCTCGAGACCGGTTCGAGGGGCTCGTCGGCGAGGCTCAGAAGTCCACGGTCGACGTCGGCACTCGGCGCGCGCTCGAGCGGCAGTCCGCTGCGATCGATCGCTGGTCGGCGGTCGCGGCAGAACAGGTCGACGCCGTTCGGACCAGCGGACCAGCGCGCGACGCCGCGGCCGCAGCTGCGCGACGCCACGAGCACATCCTGGAGTTCCGCGACGCGTACGACGCGTACCTCGACGCGCTCGGCGACGAGCACGTCGCGACGATCGACGCGGCGACCATGTCGGGCGTCGCCGTGATCATCGCGACCGGTCTCGTGCTGATCGCGCTGCGGTACCTCTTCGTCGTGCGGCCCGACCGACGACGTGCCCGCCGCGCGACGCGCGACGCGCAGCTCACTCGCCAGCTGCTCGCGGCGCGTTCCGAAGACGACGCGCGTCAGCTCCTCGCCGATCATCTCGAACGGATCCTCCCCAAGGTGGAATGCGACGTGGTGAGCGCGGCGCAGGCGCGAGCATCGGCGTGCGCGGTCGCGACGTCCTTCCCACTCGCAGACGAACGCGGCGAGGATGCCGCCCGTCCGCGCTGCGGAGCCTGTGCCGACGCACGCCGCAGCGTGTGCACGCCGATACGCACCGGGCCGGAGGTCATCGCGGTCGTGGCCGCGCGGAGCCAGCGGCGTCGCCCGATCGATGTCGCCGTGCTCGATCAGGCGATCGCGCAGGTCACGCCGGCGCTGGCACACCTCCACCAACTCGCGATCGCCGAGACCCACGCCGCCACCGACGTGCTGACCGGGTTGCCGAACCGGCGCTCGGTCGACGACGCGCTGCGCATGCTCGTGGCGCAGGCCGATCGCAGCGGTCGCCCGTTGGCCGCCCTGGTGCTCGACATCGACCACTTCAAGGACGTGAACGACCAGTGGGGCCACGAGCGTGGCGACGCCGTCCTCGCTGCGGTCGCCGGGCGTCTCCGCGCGACGCTCCGGCTGTCGGACTTCGTCGGGCGCTCCGGGGGCGAGGAGTTCCTCGTGCTCCTTCCGGGGACCGACCAACCCGAGGCGTTGCTCGTCGCGGAGAAGGTGCGGGGCGCGGTGGCGACGCTCACCTTCGACGACGTCGGGGCGGTCACGGTGAGCATCGGCATCGCGGTGTTCCCCGATCACGCAACGACGGTCGACGTCCTCGTGCGCCGCGCGGATGCCGCGATGTACGAAGCGAAGCGCGGTGGACGAGACCAGATCGCGGTCACCGATCCGTCATCGGACGGGCACGCCGCGCGCGGGAGCGGGACGACGAGGCCGCGCCGATAGGCTCCCGCTCGTGATCTTGTCCGACCGCTCCATCCGGGAAGAGCTCGACGCGGGGCGCATCGTGATCGACCCTCTGGGCGACAACGCGATCCAGCCGTCGTCAGTCGATCTCCACGTCGACCGGTACTTCCGCGTCTTCCGCAACGACACCACTCCCTACATCGATCCGAAGCAGCACCAGGAAGACCTCACCGAGTTGGTCGAGGTCACCGAAGGCGGCGCGTTCATCCTGCACCCGGGTGAGTTCGTGCTCGGTTCCACGTTGGAGCGGGTCGCGCTCCCGACCGACCTCGTGGCGCGGCTCGAAGGCAAGAGCTCGTTGGGCCGCCTCGGGCTGCTCATCCACAGCACCGCGGGCTTCGTCGACGCCGGCTGGGACGGCCACCTCACACTGGAGCTGTCGAACGTTGCGAACCTGCCGATCGCGCTCTACCCGCGGATGAAGATCGGCCAGATCTCGTTCCTGCGGATGACCACGCCCGCCGACGTGCCGTACGGCGGCGCGACCACCGGCTCGAAGTACCAGGGCCAACGCGGCCCGACGCCGTCGCGCTACTACCTCAACTTCACCGATCCCGACGCCTGAGCGAGCGCCGACCGATCGACGCCGGTCGCTACAGGCCCGGTGTGAAGTCGGCGGTCACCGGTGGCGCCTGCGTGCGCTCGCCGTTCTCGATCGCCTCGATCAGCAGCTCGGCGATGTCCTGCACCTTCACGTCTTCCTCGCGGCCCTTTTCCTTCACGCCGTCGTCCATCATCACGTAGCAGAACGGGCACGCGACGGCGATGCGTTGCGCACCGGTCTCGAGCGCCTCTTCGGTGCGCTCGATGTTCACCTTCTTGCCGATGCGCTCTTCCATCCACATCCGCGCGCCGCCCGCACCGCAACACATGCCCTTGGTGCCGTTGCGCGGCATCTCGACGATCTCGATGCCGCCGAGCGAGCCGATCACGTTCCGAGGAGCGAGGTACACGTCGTTGTGGCGGCCGAGGTAGCAGCTGTCGTGGTACGTGACGCGTTCGTCGAGCGTCGCGCCCGCGAGCGACAGGCTGCCATCGGCGACGAGCTGCGCGAGCAGCTGCGAGTGGTGCACCACCTCGTAGTTGCCGCCGAGCTGCGGGTACTCGTTCTTCAGCGTGTTGAAGCAGTGGGGGCACTGCGTGATGATCTTCTTCACGCCGAGGTCGTCGAGGCTGGCGATG
Organism: Acidimicrobiia bacterium; assembly: GCA_040510575.1. Taxonomy (GTDB): domain Bacteria; phylum Actinomycetota; class Acidimicrobiia; order IMCC26256; family DASPTH01; genus DASUMF01. The sequence goes on from JBEVIU010000117.1 coordinate 2,647, forward strand.
TTCTCCAACGCGAGCATCTGGAAGATGTACTCGTTGCCCGACCGACGGGCGGGATCGCCGGTGCACAGCTCGCTCGGCCCGAGGATCGCGAAGTCGATGTCGGCGCGCTGCAGGAGCTTCGCGACGGCGCGGCTCGTCTTCTTGTTGCGATCGTCGAACGACCCCGCGCAGCCGATCCAGTAGAGGTACTCGTGGTCGAGCGCACCGGAGCCGGCTTCGACGATGTCGACGCCCTCGAGCGCCTCGGCCCAGTCGCCGCGCTCGCCCTGGTTCATGCCGTACACGTTCTGGGAGTTCTCCATCGAGCGGTAGGTGTTGCCGAGCTCGGTGGGGAAGTCGCTCTCCATCAGCGAGAGGTAGCGGCGCATGTCGAGGATCTTGTCGAGGATCTCGATGTTGACCGGGCAGATCTCGTCGCACGCCTTGCACGTGGTGCACGCCCACAGCTCTTCGGAGGTGATGCGTTCGAACACGTTGTTCGCGGTCACCGTGATGTTCGGTGCCATGCCGACGGGCGGTGACACCACAGGGTCACCCGTCGCGGTCATCACCTCGCCGACCTTGAGCACGATCTCGCGCGGGTCGAGGGGCTTGCCGGTGGCATGCGCCGGGCACACCGACGTGCAGCGTCCGCACACGGTGCAGGCGTCGGTGTCGAAGAGCTGCTTCCAGGTGAAGTCTTCGATCGTCGCCGCGCCGAAGGTGTCGAGCTCGGTCTCCATCAGGTTGGGCAGCGGCTTCATCGCGCCCTTCGGGCGGTCCTTGTCGCGGAGGTACATGTTCATCGGCGACGTGATCATGTGGCGGAGCTTCGTGGTGGGAAGGATCACGAGGAAGGCGACGAACGCGGCGAAGTGCACACCCCAGAGCACGCGGTGCATCGCCTCGAGGTTGCCCTCGGTCCACCCGCCGAACCACGACGAGATGCCGTACCCGACGAACGACCACTTCTCGAAGTCGGGACGCCCCTCCGACGCGATGCGCAGCGCCTCGGTGAAGAAACCGGTGACGCCGATCACGAGGAACGTGCCGAGGATCACCGCGTCCTCGGGCTTGGTCTTGATGCGGATCCGATACGGCCGCTGCACGTAGCGCCGTGCGATGGCCCAGGTGATCCCGGTGAGGAAGACCACGCCGCCGACCTCGGCCGCGAACGCGTACCCCTGGTACACGCCACCGTGCAGGAACTTGAGGTTGTCGGGGAGCTGGTGGTCGATCTCGAGCACCACCGTGGCGATGAACAGCCAGATGAACCCGAAGTAGATGGCGGAGTGCATGAGCCCGGCCGCGGGATCACGCAGCAGCGTCTGCATCCACACCCCGGCGCGGAAGTCGCGCAGGCGCCGGTGGACGTTCTTGGTGGTGGTCGAGCGGTTGTCGGGCTTGCCCCGCTGGTAGTTGCGCACCCGCTGGCTGACCAGCCAGGCGCAGACGAACAGCATCGTGGCGGCGACGATGTAGAAGGCCCAGTACATCGCGTCGGGCACGTTGACGAACGGCTCGCGTGCCACCTCGGAGCTGTCGTGCCATTCCGTGACCCGTGGCGCGATGCCCGAGGCGATGGTGCCGACCGCGACGAGCGCGCCGACGATCAGGACGACGACATGAGGCTTCGGCAGCAGCTTTCGCACGGCGCGAAAGTTATCGGAGACCGCGCCCCGACGTACGCAGCGGGCCGCGAAGGAACCGGCCGCGAAAGAACCGAAGCGGATCAGCTCAGCGGAGGTCTTGCTCGCGCAGCCGGCGTGCAAGGCCGGCGAGCAGCTTCTTCGAGAACCCCGGAAGCTCGAGCAGGGAGTCGAACGAGCGCTGCCCGAGTTTCGCGAGCTCCATCGGCGTCTCGGCGATGATGCTCGCGTTGCGCGGCGCGCGGTCGAGCAGCGCGAGGTCGCCGAAGAAGCTGCCGGGGCCGAGCAGTGCGACCTGCCGGCCGTGTCGCTCGACCCGGGCCCGGCCGTCGAGGATGGCGAAGAACTCGCTGCCTGCGGCCCCCTCGGTGACGATGACCTTGCCGGCGTCGGCTTTCACGAGCTCGGCCTTCTTGGCCACGCTCTGCAGGTCTTTCTTCGACAGGGCCGAGAAGAGCGGCACCTCGCTCAGCTGTTCGAGGAAAGCATCGGAGCGGGCCACCCGCGGAATCTAGAGCATCTGTCAACTTCCGGGAATGGAATGCCGATGTTCAAAGTTGATAGCGTCACGCTCAAGGTTCTCGCGGTGGTGGCTTGAGGCCGCCCACAACCCTTCCCCAGTCAGTCGTTCAGCCAGTTTCAGCCACTTCAGGAGGCAATCCCCATGCCCAAGGCCGTCGGTATCGACCTCGGCACCACCAATTCCGTCGTCTCGGTCCTCGAGGCCGGTGAGCCCGTCGTGGCCCCCAACTCGGAGGGCTCGCGCACCACACCGTCGGTGGTGGCGTTCTCGAAGACCGGCGAGGTCCTCGTCGGCGAGGTCGCCAAGCGCCAGGCGATCACGAACCCCGATCGCACGATCCGGTCCGTCAAGCGCCACATGGGCACCGACTGGTCGATCGACATCGACGGCAAGGCCTACAACTCCCAGGAGATCTCGGCCCGCATCCTCCAGAAGCTCAAGCGCGATGCGGAGGCCTACCTGGGCGACACCGTCACGCAAGCCGTGATCACCGTGCCCGCCTACTTCGGTGACGCGGAGCGCCAGGCCACCAAGGAAGCAGGCGAGATCGCGGGCTTGGAGGTCTTGCGCATCATCAACGAGCCCACCGCGGCGGCGTTGGCCTACGGCCTCGACAAGGACAACGACCAGACCATCCTCGTGTTCGACCTCGGGGGCGGCACGTTCGACGTGTCGGTGCTCGATCTCGGCGAGGGTGTGTTCGAGGTCAAGTCGACGGCCGGCAACACGCACCT
>JBEVIU010000118.1:0-9675 GCA_040510575.1 Acidimicrobiia bacterium
GCGCGCGATCGAACACCGCCTCGCGATCCGGGTTGCCCCCGAGCACGGCGCGCACGCCACTGTGGATGCGTTCGTAGGTGCGCGGGACGCCGAAGAGCAGCTGCGGTCGGGCTTCCTGGAAAGCACCGAGCACCCGGTGCAGATCGGGGCAGGCGGTGATCTCGTAGCCGAGCGTGATCCCGCTGTAGTGGCTCACCATGCGCTCCGCGATGTGCGCCATGGGAAGGTACGACACGACGCGGTAGCCCTCGGTGGAGAAGCCGAGCGCGAGCCGCAGGCTCTCCTCGGTCCAGCAGACGTTGGCGTGATCGAGCATCACACCTTTCGGATCGCCCGTGGTGCCCGACGTGTAGATCACGGTCGCGAGGTCGTCGGGAGCCACGATGTGCGCAGCAGACTCGAGGTCGACTGGCGCAGCCTCCAGCAGCGAGGCCCACCGCAACACGCCGGTGGGGGCGCCTCCGGCCGGTTCGTCGATCACGATCACGTGCGCGAGCTCGGGCAGGTCGTCGCGCACCGCGAGCACACCGTCGAGGAAGCCGTCGTCCTCGACGATGGCGACGGTGGCCGCGCAGTGCCGGGCGAGGTACAGGATCTGCTCCGGCGACGACGAGTTGTAGATCGAGATCGGCGTGGCTCCGGTGAGCATGACCGCGACGTCGGCGACGTGGAACTCGGGCCGGTTCCGCACGAGGAGGACGACCCGGCTCCCCGGCCCCACACCCAGCTCGGTCAGCGCGGCAGCCAACCGGGTGGCCTGCGCCGCGTAGTCGCGGTAGGTGAGCACCACGGTCGCGTCGTCCCGCTTCCACCGCACCGCGACCGCCTCCGGGCGGGCCGCGACCGTCTCGAGGAAGTTCAGCGGGATCGTCTTGCCCTCGACCGCCCGCGCGATCTCCTGGTTGGCGATGCTCACGCACACCCCTCGTCGACGGGCGGTCCCTGGAGCGCCCAGGCTATTTGGCCGACCTGGAGGCCCGGACCCGGCAACATCCCGTCACGGAATGACGTCAGATCCAGGGTTATCCACAGCCGTGGGTGGAAAACCCGCCCTGCGGGGTGGAAAACCTCGCCGAGATGGGGAAGAATGACCCCGGGTTCGTCCCGAGGAGATCGTTGGGGTGCCGCGCACGCGGCGTTCTCTACGCCAACCCTCCTCGGGACGTACTCGCGCCCGCTACATGATCGGCACCGACCTGTCGATGTAGCACCGTGCCCCCGCATCGGACGTTGCTCCCCTCGCGCCTCGCGACCGCCCTCGTCCTCGTCACCCTGACCCTGGCGCTCGTCGCCGCGACCCCGGCGCAGGCCCAGGAGAGCGACCCGGCGGGGACCACCACCACCACGACGACGCCTCGCCCACCCGGCACGCCCGCCCGGGAGGACGCCGAGGCGTACCGCGAGCTCGCCACGCAGCTCAGCCGCAACCAGCGCGACCTGGCCGACGTCACGACGCAGCTCGACCAGGCCAACGTCCGCCTCGCGCAACTCACCGAGGAGCTCGCGACGGTGCAGGCGCGTCTCGACGAGACCCGCGCCCAGCTCGCGACCTTGCGCCAGACGGTGAAGTCGCGCGCCGCATTCATCTACACGCACGCCAGCACGCCTGCGACCGCCATCGTCGACATCGAGCACGTCCAGGACATCTCCGCAGGCAAGCAGTACGCGGAGTCCGCGACGCGGCGCGACGTCGACAAGATCGGCGACCTCACGACGCTCGCCAACTCACTCGACCAGCGACGACGCGACCTGACCGACGCGCGCACCGCGCAAGAAACCGAGCGCGACCGACTGCAGAAGTCGAAGGACGACCTCGATGCGCTGGTTGCGAAGCAGACGCGGCTCCTCGACGAGGCCGGCACGATCACCGTGATGGGCGAGCCGGAGCTCACCGGTGCCCAGATGTCGGAATGGTTCGCGTCTCGTGGCGCCCGCTACCGCTTGATGGGCGGGATGACGATCACCGAGCTCGCCGACCTCTACGTGGAAGAAGGCGCGCTGGAGCACGTCCGTCCGGAGCTCGCGTTCGTGCAGGCCATTCTCGAGACCGGCTCGTTCGGCAACGCCACCGACAACAACTTCGCGGGGATCGGCGCATGTGACAGCTGCACCGGCCAGATCCCGTTCACGACCCCACGCGAAGGCGTGCGCGGCCAGATCCAGATGCTGCGCAACTACGCCGACCCGCTGTCGCGGGCGGCCAACCTCGCCAACCCTCCGTCGGCACCGATCTACGGATCGGATCCCGGACGCGCCGCGACCGCGTACGACACGTTCTTCGCGAAGGGACGCGTCCCGACGTGGAACCTCATGGGTGACGGGAACTGGGCCACCGACCCGGGCTACGCACCCAAGGTGCTGACGCTCTACTTCCAGCTCATGAGCTTCGCCACCCGTCGCGCTGCGTGAGGCCGCGCACGATTCGGGCATGACACCCGGAGTTTCGGGGTAACGCACCCTGCAACCCAGGAGGTCATCATGTTCGGACATCGAGCACGTTCGGTACGCGATGGCGAGGCAGACGTCGTCGAACAGGAAGTGGTGGTGCACAACGGCACCGCGTGGAGCCCGGCACAGATCGTCGGGTTCGTCATCGGAGCAGCCGCGATCGCGTTCGGTGTGGTGGCACTCGTGCGCACCGGGGTCGACGCCGACGAGTGGTTCAGCCCGGTCAAGTCAGTACTCGGTTTCGACCACACTCCGCTGCTCGCGGTGAGCGAGATCGGGTTCGGCGTGTTGATGCTGCTCTCGGCGATGAGCCCTGCGGGTCGTCCGCTGATGGCGTTGCTGAGCCTGATCGCGCTGGCATTCGGCATCGTGGTGGTGGCCGACGCGTGGTCGGCGCGGATCGATCGCTGGTTCGGCGTGACCGACCGCAACGGTTGGCTCTTCATCGTCGTGGGCGGGTTCGGGCTCCTCGCCGCGCTCCTGCTCCCGACCGTGGCCGGGCGCGAACGACGCCACGTGACCGAGCGACGCGCGGTCGGTGGTCCGCACACGGCTGCGCACTGACGCCCCCCTCCACCTGAGGCGTCCGAGGAGCGCGGTCAGAAGAGCTGCGTGAAGCAACGATCGTCGATCGATCCGAGGACGAGATCGCGGTAGAGACCTTGGATCATGTGCCGGCAGCGCTCCGACCAAGCGAGCGCTGCCGGCGCCGCGATCCGACGCATCACCTGCGTGTAACCGCCCTCGTAGATCCGATACTCGGCCCACGCTCCCGGATAGTCCTTGCCGCACGCGACCTCGACCATGGGGATCTGGCGCGCACGTGTCGGGCGCTGCACACGGTTCGTGTGCGTGTGCCCGGCGAAGTACCCCGCGATGCGTGGGCGTCGTGCCACCACCTCGAAGAGCGCCACCGTGTCGTCGTACGAGATGACGAACCCCGGGTCGACGTGGAAGGCCGCGTCGAGGTCCCACACCGGATGGTGACCGAACACCAGCAGGGGTCGATCCGACGTCGCGGCCAGGTCGTCGAGCCACGCCAGCTGGTCGGCGCCGACGGTGCCGCCGTTTGCGCCGGGCGCGGTCGTGTCGAGCACCGCGAGCGTCACACCAGGAAGGTCGACGGTGTAGGGCGCGTCACAGATCGCGAGGAACGGATCGCGAATCGCGTCGTGGTTCCCGCGCACGTGATGCAGACGCTCGCCGAGCGCGCCGTACACCGACAGGAACTCGTCGTACTCCTCGATCTTCCCGGTGTCGGTGAGATCGCCCTTCACGATGACGGCGTCGGGCGCCAAGGCGGCGATCTCGGCCACCGCCGCACGACCCATCACGAGCGGGTACGGATCATCGCCCGGCGCGGCGCGCATGATGGGGCCGATGGCGTCGACGCTGGCGACGCCCGTGCGACCGCATTCCGTCTCGCCGAAGTGCACGTCGTTGGCCGTGGCCACCGTGGCGAGGAGCGCCCCCGGCGGTCGGGCCAGGGTGCGAACGGTCGGCGGGAGCCAGCGGTCGGGCTCGGCGCCGCCGACGGACAGCCCGTAGAGCGTGTCCGGATCGAGCCCGACGATCCTCGCCACGTGGTGGACGCCCTCGGTCTCGACCGCGTGGTCACCGACTCGGGTGGTCACCGCCGCGGGCAGTTCGGTGGTGAACGTCACGACCACCTCGTCGGGCGCGACGCTCATGAGCTCCGCGTGCGTCGTGCCTCGCTCCGTCGCGGACACGATGGTCGGTCAGGCGCGCGTTCGCCGGCCGACACGCCCCGACAGTCGCCACGGCCCGCGTTGCAGACCCGTGCGCCGCGACTGGACCCGCGCCGTTCTGACCCACTCGTGCAGCGTGTCGTCGCCCGCATCGACGTCGGCATGCGAGCTGCGCGCGCCCAGCGCGCCGATTGCCGCCACGATCGCCGCGATCTCCTCCGGCGTCGCATCCCCGTCGATGACACGCAATGTCGGAACAGCCATGTCCACCTCTAGAGCGGCACGTTGCCGTGCTTGCGCGAGGGGAGCTGCTCGCGCTTGGAGCGCAGCATCGCGAGCGAGCGGACGAGCACGCGTCGAGTCTCGCGCGGATCGATCACGTCGTCGACGTAGCCCCGCTCGGCCGCGACGTACGGGTTGGCGAAGCGCTCCTCGTACTCGCCGATGAGCTCCGCCCGCCGGCCCTCGACGTCGGTGGCGGCCTCGAGCTCCTTGCGGTGGATGAGGTTGACCGCGCCCGGCGCGCCCATCACCGCGATCTCGGCCGACGGCCACGCGAACGCGAGGTCGGCGCCGATCGACTTGGAGTCCATCACCACGTACGCGCCGCCGTAAGCCTTGCGCGTGATGATCTGGACGCGCGGAACAGTGGCCTCGCAGTACGCGTAGAGCAGCTTCGCTCCGTGGCGGATGATGCCGCCGTACTCCTGGTCGGTCCCGGGCAGGAACCCCGGGACGTCGACAAAGGTGACGAGCGGCACGTTGAACGCGTCGCACGTCCGCACGAAGCGCGCCGCCTTCTCGGAGGCGTCGATGTCGAGCGTGCCGGCGAGGTTCTGCGGTTGGTTGCCGACGATCCCCACGACGTGCCCGTCGATGCGCGAGAACCCGCAGACGATGTTCATCGCCCACAGGGCGTTGACCTCGAGGAACTCGCCGTCGTCGACGACCTCGGCGATCACCTTCTTCATGTCGTACGGCTTGTTCGGCGCGTCGGGGATGAGGTCGATGATCGAATCGCACGAGCGATCGCCGTCGTCGTCGGAGTCGAACGCCGGCGGGTCCTCGAGGTTGTTCGACGGGAGGAACGACAGGAGATAGCGCACCTGCGCGAGCGCGGTCGGCTCGTCGTCGAAGACGAACGCGGCCACGCCCGACTTGGACGCGTGGGTGATCGCGCCGCCGAGCTCCTCCTGCGTGACGTCTTCACCGGTGACGGTCTTCACCACGTCGGGGCCGGTGATGAACATGTGCGACGTGCCCTTGACCATGACCACGAAGTCGGTCAGCGCGGGCGAGTACACCGCGCCGCCCGCGCACGGACCGAGGATCACACTGATCTGCGGGATCACGCCGGAGGCCTTCACGTTGCGCGAGAAGATGCCGCCATAGGCGTCGAGCGACACGACCCCTTCCTGGATGCGCGCGCCGGCGCCGTCGTTGAGGCCCACCATCGGCGCGCCGACCGACTCGGCGAGATCCATGACCTTGTGGATCTTCTCGGCGAACACCTCGCCGAGCGCGCCGCCGAACACCGTGAAGTCCTGGCTGAACACGAACACCTTGCGGCCGTCGACCGTGCCCCACCCGGTGATCACACCGTCGGTGAGCGGCCGCGTGTTCTCGATGCCGAAGCCGTGCGCCCGGTGACGGGCGAGCATGTCGAGCTCGACGAAGGAGCCGGGGTCGAGCAGGAGGTCGATGCGCTCGCGGGCGGTGAGCTTGCCACGTTGGTGCTGACGCTCGACCGCCGCGGGGCTACCGGCGTGCAGTGCCTGCTCCCGCAGCTCGGCGAGCTGGCTGAGACGCTCCTCGATCGGGTGCGGAGCGGCCGGCGCGAGCGGCGCTTCGTCACCGTGCAGCGCCTCGGCCTCGGCGGTGGTGTGGAGTTCCTCTTCTTCGGCTGCCATGGCCGCCGAGGCTACCCCCGGCCCGGCAACGGTTCCCTCGTCGGGTGACGTCTCGGCGTTCGCCACGTCCCTCACGACGCCTCACGACGCGCCGCGGCCCCGCCGGGGAGAGGGTGCCGGCAGGGCCGCGGGGATGACGACGAAGACGCGATCGGCGTGTCGGTCGTCGCGTCAGTGCTTGGCGTGCACCTCGATGGCGTCGGGCGCGGCGCCGGTCTGGATCTCGACCTTGCGCGCCTTCGCCTGTTCGGCCATCGGGATCGTGACGGTGAGCACGCCGGCGTCGTAGCGAGCATCGAGGTGCTCGGTGTCGAGGGACTCGCCCAGGATCACCTGGCGGGTGACCGCGCCCTGCGGGCGCTCGTTGGCGAGCACCTCGTCGCCGTCGGCGGGGACCCACGAGCGCTCGGCGCGCACCGTGAGCACATCACGCTCGACCGTGAGCTCGACGGCATCCGGGGAGACCCCGGGAAGATCGAAGCGCAGCTCCACCGCGGGGCCATGGCGCACCGCATCCATCGCCATGAGTTGGGGGCGACGGGGTGAGGGGCCGAACATCTCGTCGGTCATGCGGTCGAGCTGACGGAAAGGGTCATAGCGAACGAGCATCGCGGAACCTCCGGGAGTGCGAGTCCTGATCGGGCAACGATCTTCCCAACCGGAGCGCCACCCGCTCCTATTCCACCCCGCGCAGAAAAGTTGCGCGCGAGGCGCGCAACTTGCTACTCCTCGACCAGCTCGACCAGGGTGCCGAACGACCCCTTGGGATGGATGAAGGCGACGGTGGTGCCGCGGCTCCCCGGGCGGGGCGCCTCGTCGATGAGCTTCGCGCCCTCGGCCCGCACCCGCTCGAGGGCCTCCGCGCACGAGTCGACCCGGTACCCGATGTGGTGCAGGCCCTCGCCCCTCGTGGCGAGGAACTTGGCCACGGTCGAGTCGTCGCGGATCGGCGTGAGCAGCTGCACGTAGGAGTCGGCGACCTTCAGCAGCGCCTCCTCGACGCCGTCACGCTCGACGACCTCACGGTGCTCGACCTCCACCCCGTAGGCCGCGCGGTAGTACTCGATCGCGGCTTCGAGGTCGTTGACGGCGATGGCGACATGGTCGATCTCGGTGAGCATCCTTCGAGACTAGATCGGTGCTCCGGACCGCAACGACGCCAGCTGACGACGCCGACGACGGCGCCCTACGATCGACGGGTTGCCCGCGCCCGTGGAGGCCCCAGATGCCCGGATCCGTGATCGTCTCGTCGGCTCGCACCCCGATCGGCAAGCTCGCCGGTTCGCTCGCTCCACTGACCGCGCCCGACCTCGGCGGCGTCGCGATCGCGGCCGCGCTGGCGCGTGCAGGCATCGGCGGCGAGCAGGTCGACCACGTGATCCTCGGGCAGGTGCTCCAGGGCGGCGCGGGGCAGGTCCCGGCTCGCCAGGCCGCGGTCAAGGGCGGGGTGCCCATGACCGTCCCGTCGAAGGCGTTGAACAGCGCCTGCCTCTCGGGCATGGACGCCATCTACCAGGCCGACCAGATGATCGGCAGCGGTGATGCTGATGTGGTGGTCGCGGGTGGCATGGAGTCGATGACCCAGGCGCCGTACCTCCTCAAGAAGGCCCGCGGCGGCTACCGGATGGGCAACGACGAGCTCTTCGACTCGATGATCAGCGACGGCCTCACGTGCGCGCTCGACCTCATCCACATGGGCCAGGGCACCGAGCGCGACACCAAGGAGCTCGGCACGATCACGCGTGCGATGCAGGACGACTTCGCGGCGAAGAGCCACGAGCGTGCCGCGAACGCCGCCAAGGAGGGTCGCTTCAGCGAGATCACGCCGGTCGCGATCCCCCAGCGCAAGGGCGACCCGATCCTCGTCGACACCGACGAAGGCGTACGGCCCGGGACGTCGGCTGACTCGCTCGGTGGTCTTCGGGCCGCATTCGCGGCCGACGGAACGGTCACCGCCGGGAACGCGTCGCAGATCTCCGACGGCGCGGCGGCGGTCGTCGTGATGAGCCGCGAGAAAGCCGACGCGCTCGGCATCGAGCCACTCGCCGAGCTCATCGCGACCGCAACGGTCGCGGGGCCGGGCACGTCGCTGCTGCATCAGCCCGCGAACGCGATCCGACGCGCCCTCGACAAGACTGATCTCGGCGTCGCCGACCTCGATCTGTTCGAGATGAACGAGGCATTCGCTGCGGTCGTGCTCGCGTCGATGCTCGATCTCGGCATCACCGACGACATCGTGAACGTGAACGGCGGCGCAGTGGCGCTCGGTCACCCCGTCGGTGCGTCGGGTGCTCGCATCGTGCTCACCCTGGTCGACGAGCTGCGCCGGCGCGGGGGTGGCCTCGGGGCCGCTGCGCTGTGCGGCGGCGGTGGCCAGGGCGAGACGATCATCGTCCGCGCGCTGTAGTCCGCTCGTCAGTAGGGTGCTGCACGTGCAGCACCTCGCGCTCGACGCGCGACCACTTCGGGTCGCAGGTGTCGCATCGATCGCTGCGCTTGCCGCGTTGCCGTTGGTGCCCGGTCACGACGCAGTCGGATGTCCGCTGCGCGCCGCCACCGGTGTGCCGTGCCCGTTCTGCGGGATGACGCGCGGCGTCGGGCGCCTGGTCGACGGCGACCTCGGCGGCGCGCTCTCGCTGAACCCCGGCAGCGTGCTGCTCGTGCTCGGTGCCGTCGCGCTGCTCCTGTTCGTTCGCCGCGCCACCATCCGGGTCCCCGCATGGGCTCCGCTCCTGGTGCTCGCGGCCATGTGGTCCTTCCAGCTCACCAAGTTCGCCACCGGTCGCCCGCTCTGACGCGGACGGCCTGAAAAGGAGACCACCCATGTCGATGGAACCGCCGCCGCCGCCCCCGCCCCCTCCGCCGCCCCCTCCTCCGCCCCCTCCTCCCGGGCCTCCCGGGCCTCCTGGGTCGGGGCCGTCCGATCTCGTGCCGTCCGGTGGCGCAGCGCGCGACCTCAACGTCGGTGACGCCATCGGCTACGGGTGGAACGTCTACTGGAAGAACGTCGGCACCCTCATCGTGATCGCGCTGGTGGTCTTCGCGATCAACGTGGTCGTGAGCCTCGTCGGCACCGCGCTCGGTGGCGGCGTCGTCGTGCAGGCCATCGTCCAGTTCATCGGCTTCCTGGTGGGGATGCTGCTCTCCTTGGGCTGGTTGCGCGTGTCGCTCGAGATCACGCGCGGCGTGAAGCCCGAGGTGGGCGACCTGTTCAAGGTGCAGGGCTACGGCCCGTACCTGCTGGCGTCGATCCTGTTCGCGATCGGTTTCTACATCGGGCTGATCCTGCTGATCGTGCCCGGCATCATCTTCGCCTGCGTGTTCGGCTTCTACGGCTTCGTGATCGCCGAACGCGGCGAGGGCGTCGGCGTGATGGAGTCACTCCAACGATCGGCAGACATCACGCGCGGGCACCGCTGGCAGCTCTTCGGGCTCGGCGTCGTGATCTTCCTGATCAACATCGTCGGCGTCATCGCGTGCTTCGTCGGGTTGCTGTTCACGCTCGGGATCTCGATCCTGGCGTGGGCCTACGCGTACCGCACGCTCAGCGGCGAGATGGTCGAGCGCAGCGCCTGGACCTGATCCTCGTCGCCCCACTCGTTTGGCGT
>JBEVIU010000119.1:0-32590 GCA_040510575.1 Acidimicrobiia bacterium
GACCTTGTTGCGTGACATCAGTTCCCCCCAGGAGGCAAGCGTTGAACTCGGTGCTCGCGCACCATAACGGCACTTGACGCTCGTACCAAGTCACCCCCGCGCTTCGTCGAACACCTTCTGTCAGGCGTGTGCGCGCGCTTCATCGGCGGTGTAGTAGTTGCGGCATCGGGCTAGATCCGGACGTAGAACCAGGTCCGCAACCTGATCAAGGCGCCCAAACCGTGAGTCAGGCCACGAAAGTAGGGTGACGCAGATGCGCCGCCGTCACCTCACCGCCGAGCACGAGCTCTTCCGCGACAGCGTGCGCACCTTCGTCGCCCGGGAGATGGTCCCGTTCCGAGAGGAGTGGGATCGCGCCGGCATCGTCCCCCGTGACCTCTTCGCCAAGGCAGGGACGGCCGGCTTCCTGGGCATGGCCGTGCCCGAGGAGTTCGGCGGCGGGGGCGTCGACGACTTCCGCTACAACCAGGTGCTCGACGAGGTGCTGCAGGAAGCAGGCGTGGCCGGCGCGGGCCTCGGCTTCTCGCTGCACAACGACATCTGCCTGCCGTACCTCCTGGCGCTCACCACGGAGGACCAGAAGGCTCGCTGGCTCCCCGGCGTGTGCTCGGGCGAGCTCATCACCGCGATCGCGATGACCGAGCCCGGGATCGGTTCGGATCTCGCCTCCATGACGACCAGCGCGATCCGCGACGGCGATCGCTACGTCGTGAACGGCGCAAAGACGTTCATCTCCAGTGGCATCAACGCCGACCTCGTCATCACCGCGGTGAAGACGGACCCGGCCCAGCGGCACAGCGGCATGAGCCTCATGGTGATCGAGCGCGGCATGGAAGGCTTCGAGCGCGGCCGCAACCTCGAGAAGGTCGGCATGCACGCGCAGGACACCGCAGAGCTGTTCTTCCGCGAAGTGCAGGTGCCGGTGGAGAACCTGCTCGGCGTCGAAGGCAAGGGCTTCGCGCACCTGGTCGACAACCTTCCGCAGGAGCGCATGTCGATCGCGGTCGCAGGTGTGGCGGCGGCGGAGGCGGCGCTGGGATGGACGCTCGAGTACGTCGAGCAGCGCACCGCCTTCGGCCAGCCGGTGTCGGCGTTCCAGAACACGAGGTTCGCGCTGGCGGAGATGCGCACCGAGATCGACATCGCGCAGGTGTTCGTCGACCGGTGCGTCGAGGCGCTCAACGCGGGTGAGCTCACAGTCGAGGAGGCCGCCGAGGCGAAGTGGTGGTGCAGCGAGCTGCAGAAGCGGGTCGTCGACCGATGCGTCCAATTGCACGGTGGCTACGGCTACATGCTCGAATACCCGATCGCGCGTGCGTACCTCGACGCGCGCATCACCACGATCTATGGCGGCACCACGGAGATCATGAAGGAGATCATCGGACGTTCGATGGTCGCGACGAAGAAGCTATGAGGATCTACTGATGTTCTCTGCACTGGTCGTCAGCGAGGCGACCGACGGGTTCGAGGCTTCGGTGCGCGACGTCGACGAGGCCGATCTGCCCGACGGCGACGTCACGGTCGACGTCGAGTACTCGTCCATCAACTACAAGGACGCGTTGGCGATCGTCAACGGCAAGCCGGTCCTCCGCCAGTTCCCCATGGTGCCCGGGATCGACCTCGCCGGCACCGTGAGCGCGAGCAGCTCCGACGAATGGAGTGTCGGCGACACCGTCGTGCTCGACGGTTGGGGCGTCGGCGAGGAACGGTGGGGTGGTCTGGCGCAGAAGGCACGCGTCGACGGCTCGTGGCTCGTCCCGGTTCCCGACGGTTGGTCCACGCGGGACGCAATGGCAGTGGGCACCGCGGGCTTCACCGCGGCGCTGGCGGTCAGCGCCCTCGACGACCACGGCCTGACCGCTCCGGGACCGGTGCTCGTCACCGGTGCCAGCGGAGGCGTCGGGAGCTTCGCGATCATGTTGCTCGCTGCGGGCGGCATCGACGCGATCGCAGCCAGCCGAACGCCCGGTGCGGCGTCCTACCTCACGTCGCTCGGTGCGAGCGAGATCATCGACAGCACCGAGCTCGGCACCGACGTGCGGGCGCTCGGCAAGCAACGCTGGTGGGGAGCGATCGACAACGTCGGCGGCTCGGTGCTCGCAGGCGTCATCTCGTCGACCACCGCCGGCGGCGCAGTCGCGGCCTGCGGCAACGCCGGGGGCATGGATCTGCCCACCACGGTGGCGCCGTTCATCCTCCGCGGGGTCAGCTTGCTCGGGATCGACTCGGTGCGGGTGCCGCGCGCGGCGCGCCTCGCCGCATGGGCGATGCTCGCCGAGCGGGTACCCCGCGAGCGCCTCGCCGAGGTCACGGCCGAGGTCGGGCTCGCCGAGGCGATCCCGACCGCGAAGCGACTCCTTGCCAACGACCTGACCGGCCGCGTCGTCGTCGACGTCCGCCGCTGAACTGGGGAGACGCGATGAGTGCAGTGCTGCCGACCGTGTTCGACGTCGAGGACCTCGGAGACGGACACTTCGTCGCCCCGCACCCCACCGACGACCCCGAGAGCCGCGATGTGGTGTTCAGCGGGCAGCTCCTGGGCCAGATGATCATGGTGTCCGACGCGGCCGTGCAGTCGAGCAAAGAGGTGAAGTCGATCCACGCGATCTTCGCCCGCGCTGGCACGTACAGCGGCGGCGCGATGGACTACCAGCGCGAGCCCATGCACGCCGGGCGAGCATGGGGGAGCGACACGATCACTGTGACGCAGGGAGATCGTCTCCTGTCGCGCGGGCTCGTGCTGCTCAACACCGTCGAGCCCGACCTGATCCGCCACGGCCCGAACATGCCCGACGTCGCCCCACCTGACGTGCTGTCCGCGGGCGACGCACTGGTGTTCCCGGGCGTCGAGGCCAGGATGGTCGACGATCCCGATGCCATCGGGTCCGACGGTTCCCCCGCGATGTACTTCTGGATGCGAAGCGAGAAGTCGTACGACTCGATCGCCGCGAACCAGGCGATCTTGTCGTGGTGCCAGCCCGGCTTCATCATCGGCCTCGCGATGCGGCCTCATGCCGACGCGGTGAACATCGGCGACGCGCACCGCACGATCTCCACCGGCGTGATCTCACACACCTGTCACTTCCACGAGCACTTCGACGTCGGCGACTGGCTCCTCGTGGCGCAGGAAGCGTCCTACGCGGGACGCGGACGCGTCTTCGGCTCCGGCTCCGTGTTCACACGTGACGGCACGCTCGTGTCGACGTTCGCGCAGGACAGCATGGTGCGGGGCGTCGAAGGCACGCTCGATCCCAAGCGCGCGATGTAGTCGCAGTGGCCGACGCTCTCGTCGAGATCGAACGCGACGGCGCGATCGCCGTCATCGTGTTGCGGCGACCCGAAGCTCGCAATGCGATGAACGTCGAGCTTGCCGCGGCGACGTGCGACGCGATGCGCGACTGCCAGGACGCCGGCGCCATCGTGCTCACCGGCGCCGACCCCGCGTTCTGCGCCGGTCTCGATCTCCGGAACCTCGGCACCGACCACCTGAGCGATCTCCCGCCGTTCGTGGCGTCGGTGAGCGAGTCGGCGGTGCCGGTCGTCGCAGCAGTGAACGGTCCTGCAGTGACGGGTGGCTTCGAGCTCGCGCTCGCGTGCGACTTCATCGTCGCTTCGGAGCGTGCAGCGTTCGCCGACACACATCTGCGGGTCGGCGTGTACCCCGGACCGGTCCTGGTGGAGCTGCCGCGTCGCGTCGGCATGGCCTGGGCGCGCGAGATCTCACTCACGGGGAACTTCGTCGATGCCGCGACCGCGGGGCGCATCGGCATCGCGAACCACGTGGTGCCCCACGACGAGCTCCTCCCTCTTGCCCGCGGGCTCGCGCACGCGATCGCGGAGCAGGATGGCGCGATGGTCGCTCGCATGCGACGTGATTGGGATGCAACGGGCGGCCTCCCCGTCGCGGAAGCGCACCGGGTGCACTGGGACTTCGCGCGGGAAGCCGCGTCGCCATCGAGCACGCAGGCCGATCTGGCGGCCCACCGCGACGAGGTCCTCCAGCGCTCACGCACCCAGCGGCACGCCGACTGACGCACGTCAGACGGGTCGGAACTCCCGCGTCACGACCGTGCTGGTGACGGGGTCCTGTTCGCGATCGGCGAGCTCGCGGTCGAACACCCTGCGCACGGAGTTGCCGCACACGTCTTCGAGGATCGGGTCGACCACGAGGTGGTGATCGACACCCGCCCACGGCGCGTCGGGCACGAAGGTCCAGGTCCGCTCACCCGACCGCACGCCGATCGTGCCGCGCACGACGCCCGAGTCGCCGCGCACGACCGCCAGGCAGTGATCGAGCAACGCCCGGTCGAGGGACCGGTCGAAGCCGACGACCAGCGGCATCCGGGTGCCCGTGCGCGGCGACGTCACCTGCCAGTCCTTTGGATCGACACGGCGGCGCACGTCGGGTCCGACGTCGTAGTCGCGGCGGGCTCCCTCGGCGAGCGGGTGGCCGCGGGCGTCACGCATCCCGCCGTCGACGACGAGCGCGAACCGCTCGCCCTCCTGGAGCGGGTAGCCGGCCTCCCGATGCGGCGCGAGCCCGCGCTTGATACGACCGGGGTCGAGCAACACCGTGAGGCGGCGGCGATCGGGATCCCAGAGCTCCGGATCCATCTCGAGCAGGGCGCCTGCGATCACGTCGCCCGACGCGTCGACGAGGTGCACGCAGCGGGCCGCGTCGCCCTCGCTCATCGGCGCGGAGAACCCCACGTAGCAACGCAGAAGGTTGCGCGGGACCGAGCCGTCGCTCGGATGGACGCTGGCGACCGTCGTGGTCGGGCCGCCGGCGGCGGCGGGCAGCTCGATCGACAGCGCCGTGCCCGCACCCAGTCCGCCGACCAGCACGGAGTAGGACCGACCGGCAAGGAAGGGGAAGCGGGGCACGAACGTGATGCCGTCGTCGTCGGCGTGGTACTCACCGGCGGTCGCCTGCAGCTGGTTGGCGAGGACCGCGGGGACCCGCCGGCCGGCGTCGTCGTCGACCAACTCGGTCGCGAACACCGGAAGTGTCCGCGCCAACTCCGAGGTGGCCATCGCGAGGTACTCGGTGATCGCCCCGTTCGAGTCGCCGCCGGAGATGCGCACGCACGCGCGCCCGTGATCCTCCACCCACGCGAGCTCGAGCGGGGCGCCCACCCGCGCGGTCAGAGCGATGCGGTCTTCAGCGACCGGAGGTGCCGACCGCCGGCGTCGTCGCGCTGCAGCGTGAGCACGTGGGCGTCGTCGAGCGATGCGAGCTTCACCACGCCCGGCACGTCGAGCTCGTCGCGCGGCACGCCCTCGGGTTCGTGCGGCTCGGTGAGTGCAGGCTGCACGTCGATGTCGCGACAGGCGACCTTCGTGAGCGGGTGTCGGCTGTGCGCGACGAGCAGGTACTCCTCGCCGTCCTTGTGGAACGACACCATGTCGAGTGGCTGGTTTCCGAACCCGAACTCGGCGACCGTGTGGCCTTTCGCGATGGTGTTCGGCTTGATCGCATCGAGCGTGAACTGCACGAGCGGGGTGCAGGTGTAGCTCGCCAGGATGCTCGCCCCGTTCTGGTAGGGGACGAACGTGCGGATCGGTGACGCGGTCTCCCACATGCCGTGCGACACGTGGAAGATCTCGAGCTGGGTGTCGGCGTGCTCG
The DNA here is from genome assembly GCA_040510575.1 of Acidimicrobiia bacterium. Classification (GTDB taxonomy): domain Bacteria; phylum Actinomycetota; class Acidimicrobiia; order IMCC26256; family DASPTH01; genus DASUMF01. Next base: position 5,629 of record JBEVIU010000119.1, read on the forward strand.
CCGGTGAACGGGAAGGGGATGCGGCGGAGCGTGGAGCTGAACTCCTCGTTCGACATGCCCGCCACGATGAGCTCACCGTCGACGTATGCCATGTCGGTGACCGTCGCCGAGCGGATGTGGGGACGGGTGAGGAAGATGCTGATGCCGTTGAACTCGAACTTCTCCGCGTCAGGACCGTGGCCGAGTTGCACGTCGGTGCGCTCGTCGTCGTGGGCCGGTGCCGATGTGATCTCCAGCTCCGAGAACGCGACGTCGGTGAGTGACAGCTCGCTCAATTCGGCGTTGCGTCGGTCGATGCGCACGAGCACGGGGATCGCCTCGTCGCCGCGCCCGCGCATCACCGAGAGGTACACGTTGCCCGTGCGCGGGTGCACCGCGAGGTCGCGCACCGCGACATCGTCGTCGGCGCAGCCGAGGAACGCGGCGAGCTTGGCGCCGAGGTCGTCGAGGTCGAACGCATTGGAGGTTCCGGCTTCGGCATCGGCGCTCTCGTCGGCGACGTCGATCGCGAGCACGGTGGCTCGGGTCGTGTCGGCGACGAAGAGGACGTCGTCGGGGCCGAAGGCGATCGAGCCGACGGAGACGAGCTCCGGGGTGCCGACCTGCAGTCCGTGCTCAGCCATGGTGTGCTCCCATCCGTACAACGATGGGTTCGAGGCTACGTCAATTCGGCGAATCGGCGGCGGGCTGCGGTGCGCCGGCCTCCGGGACGGGGTCGAAGCTGTGGATCGACTCGGGGAGCACCGGCTCGACGAGATCGTCGACGTGGATGAACACGAAGCCGGCGAGCTTGGCGTAGCGAGCGTCCACATCGGTGTCGCCGACGTGGATGTACTGGTCGGCTTCGAACTCGGCGCGGACCTCGTGCAGGTGGTGCTTGCCGCCGACGAAGTGGGGCTCCATGCCGTAGCGCGCCCAGAGCGGGGCTTGGCTCGAGCGCGGCCAGTCGGAGGCGACGCCGACGATGTATCCGCGGTCGAACAGCTCGCGTGCGACGGCCGCGGGCACGGGCCCCGGCGGCTCCCCGAACTCCATGGTGCCGTCGATGTCGAAGCTGACGAGCACGCGCGCGGCGCGCTCGTCGGTCACGGCTGTTCGTCCTCGGCCTCGAGCTCTTCCTCGCTCATCGGCTCGAAGCCACCCTGGCGCTTGACGACGGACCAGCCGATGAAGCCGACGGCCACTGCGAGCACTGCGAACACGACACCACCGACGACCCAGTACATCGCGGGGAGTCTAGGAGTCGGCCGCGCTCAGCCCTCGATCAGCTGCCAGCGAGCGGGCTCGCCGTCGATCGCCTTCACGACCCCGCGCACCTCGAGCAGGCGGAGGTGGGCCATCGCCTCGCTCACCGCGGCGCGCTTGGTGAACAGCTCGCCCTCCGCGAACGGCCGGCTCCACTCCATCTGCGGCGTGATCTCCCACGCCGTCGTGTAGCCCTCGCGGATCGCGGTCACCACCTCGGCGAGCCGGTGGTCGTGATGCTCGCGCAGCTCGGCGAGGCGGGCGCGCAGATCGTCGAAGCGCCACTCGTGCGCGGGGAGTGCATCGCCGCCGAACGCCTCGAGCTTGTCGAGGGAGTCGAGGTAGTCGCCGAGCGGGTTGTCGTCCGACTGCGGGTTCAGCCCCACGTTCGGCGTGATGCGGGGAAGGACGCAGTCGCCGGTGCACATGAGCCGGTTGGTGGGTTCCCAGAAGCAGATGTGGCCGGGAGAGTGGCCGGGGGTCCAGACGGTGGTGATGTCCCAGCCGGGGATGTCGGGTCGATCGCCGTCCTCGAGGAGCACGTCGGGCGTCGCGAGATCGACGAACCCCCGAAGCGGCATCGACGAATTCGTCAGCGCGTCGATGTCGGACTGCGGGGCGCCGAGACGTCGGAGGTAGCTGCTCATGCGGTGGAGGAGCTCGTCGGGCTCCTCGTAGCGGTCGTGGACGAGCGCCGCGTCGGCAGGGTGGAGCGCGATCCACGCACCCGACGTGTCGCGGAGCCGACCGGCAAGGCCGTAGTGATCCGCGTGGATGTGCGTGACCATCACGCCCTGGACGTCGTTGATGGAGAACCCTGCCGTCGTGAGCCCGCTCGAGAGCGCGTCGAACGCCTCGTCGGTGTTCCAGCCTGCGTCGACGATGTAGGGGCCCCGGTCCGTCTCGAACGCGTAGACGAGGACGTAGCGCAGCGGGATGGGCAAGGGCACCGGGATGCTCCAGAGCCCAGGGCGGACGCGCTCGACGGGCGGGAGCGGCTTGGTCGACGCGGGAAACTCCATCGTGTCGACAGCTTCACACACGACATTCGCGCGCCACACAATCAGCGCCAGGCAATCGTGCCGGATGATCAACGGCGCCGAATCGCGTGATACTGGAGCATGCCCACGCTGCTCGTGGTCCATCACACGACGTCGCCCGCGCTCGACACCATGTTCCGCGCGGCGAGCGACGGTGCCGCTGATCCTGCGATCGACGGGGTCGACGTCGTGGTGCGCGCGGCGCTCGCAGCCACTGCGGTCGACGTGCTGGCGGCGGACGGCTACCTGCTCGGCACACCCGCGAACCTCGGGTACATGTCCGGAGCGCTCAAGCACTTCTTCGACCAGATCTACTACCCGTGCCTGGAGGCGACGGTCGGGCGCCCGTTCGGTCTCTACGTGCACGGCAACAACGACACCGGCGGCGCGGTGCGCGCGGTGGAGATGGTCGCCACCGGGCTGCGCTGGCGGCGGGTGCAGGCGCCGGTCGAGGTGATCGGCGAACCCGACCCCGCCGGGGTCGACGCCTGTTACGAGCTCGGCGCGGCGCTCGCGGCGGGCCTTGCGCTCGACGCCTGACCCCTCGCCGGTTGGTCCTTCCTGGAGCGTCAGTCGGCCTCGCGCGGGCTCGTGACGGTGGCTTCGCCCGCGACCTCCGCTTCGGTCGCGGCGAAGTCGGCTTCGAGGTCGTCGATCGTGCCGACCGGCAGGCCTCGCTTCCGACGGCGGCTGTACCAGATCTGACCCACTGTGAGCGCGATCGTGAGCGGGGTGAGGATGATCGCGTAGCGCCCGATGAACTGCGAGATCTCCGTGAGTGGTGCCGCGAGCCAGTCGCCCACGAAGTAGATCAGGCTCACCCGGCCGACCGCGCCCGCCGCGATGAGCGGGAAGAACACGCGGGCGCGCATCCCGGTCGTGCCGGCCATCGTGCACACGAGTGGGCTCCACCAGCACGCCACCAGGAGGTGCGAGAACTTCCGGAAGCCCCGCTCGATCTTGGTCACCGCGGTGGACGACGCGCCGAGCTTGTCCTCACCCCAACGCAGCGCGGCATCGCCGTAGTCGCGCCCGAAGAAGTAGTAGAGCGGCGCAAGGAGCAGGATCCGGGTGACGGCCACCACGAAGAAGACCGTGGCCGGGACCAGAGGCTGCACGAGCAGCAACCGGCTGATGGTGCTCGTCATGAAGAGCAGCGCCGACGGCGCCGCGTCGAGCAGGCTGGGCCAGATCGCCCGCGACACCTGGCCGACCAGGATCACGAGCGCGATCGGCACGAGGTACATCGCCAGGTGACGGCGATGCGCGGTGTCGATGGCCTTCGCGACATCCCCCTGCATCGGAGACCATGGTGACACGTCTGGCGCTACGGCGCGCCTCGGTCGAGCTCGTCCGGATCGCTGGGGGTGACCACCTTCGACGACGGCCCGGCGATGAAGTACGCCGCCATGAACGCGTAGACGACGAAGCAAGCGGCCGCGTTGACGAACGCGAGCCCGACCGTGCCGAGGTAGACCGCAGGGCCGACGAGGCTCCGCTTGAAGGCGGTGCGTGTCCGTTCCGGGGGGATCCCGGGGACGAGGAGCCACGGCCGGTGCACGAGATGCAGCCACATCCACGCGAACGCGACGCCGATGAAGACCATCGTGCTGCTGTAGATCGCGGCGGCGATGTGGGAATTGCTCCCGCCCTCGCGCACGTAGGTGGCGATCAGATCGGTGGGGAAGGGCAGGAACGCGATCCCCAGCAGCAACAGCAGGTTGATGAAGAGCAGCCCGCGGTCGACTGCTCCGATGCGCTCGAACATCGAGTGATGGCTCACCCACATGATGCCGATCACGACGAAGGAGAGCGTGAACGCGATGTACGAAGGCCATTGGTCGACGAGCGCGTCGAACAGGTTGCCTTGGCGCGAGTGCGGCACCCGGATCTCCAGCACGAGGAGCGTGATCGCGATGGCGATCACGCCGTCACTGAACGCCTCGAGTCGATCGGTGGTGCTGCTGGGCGCTTTCAACACAAGTGGGCACGCTACCTGCCGAGCCCAGGTGGCCGTCGAGCCGTGCACGGGCTTCCGCGCCCCGGTTCCGCGCCCCGGTTCCACCGTCTGGGACTCGTAGGCTGACGAGGCGATGAGACGAGCACGAAGCGCGATCGCTGCCGCGCTCGTCGCGCTGGTTGCGGTCGGCGCTGCAGCTCCCGCCACCGCGGCGACGTCGACGTTGCTGGAGCCCGGTGCTGTCGACCGCGTGCTCGTGATCACCACCCCTGGCGTCGGGTGGTCGTCGATCGACCCGACGCTCACGCCGAACCTCTGGCGCCTGTTGCGGGGATCGGCCATGGGTGACCTCACCGCTCGGACGCTCGGTCGACCCGACCTCGCGTCGGGGTACCTCACCCTCGGAGCGGGGACGCGCGCGGTGTCGCCCCGATCGCCGGTCGACGGCGCCGGCATGGAGCCGACGGAGCCGTACGGCGACGTCACCGCGCGCGATGCGTTCCGGGTCAGCACCGGTCGCGATGTCGAGCGGGGCGTGCTCCAGCTCGGGATCGAGCCCATCCTCGCGGCCAACGCCGACCAGTCGATCGACGTGGTCATCGGCGCGCTCGGTGATGCGCTGGCGGGTGCCGGCCACGACCGCGCCGTGATCGCCAATGGCGATGGCGCATACCCGGACCAACCCGACGCGATGCGCCGGTACGCGGTGAGCGGGCTGATGGGCGGCGGCGGAGTGGTGCCTGCCGGGCGAGCCGGCGTCGAGCTCCTCGAGGCGCACGAGCGCGCGCCGTTCGGCCTGCGCTACGACAACGACGCGGTGGTCGACGCGTTCACGGACGTCTGGGACCCCGGCGCGGTGGTGCTCGTCGAGGGTTCCGACCTCGTCCGCGCTGATGCGTTCGGCCTGCTCGCGACGCCGGAGCAGGCCAGCGCCGCGGTCCGTCAGGCCCTGCGTCGCACCGACGAGCTCGTCGGCCGACTGTTGGAGCAGGTCGACCTCGATCGCGATGCCGTCGTCGTCATGAGCCCCACGCGGGCGCGCGGCACCGTCCTGAGCGCAGTCGCGGTGCATGCACCTGGCGTCCCCGCCGGCCTGCTCGCCTCAGCGAGCACGCGTCGTCGCGGGTTCGTGTTGCTCGGTGACGTTGCGCCGACGCTGCTCGCACTGCTCGGCCTGCCACGCGACGATGCGATGACCGGGACCCGGTTCACCGTCGGTACGCCACTGCCCTTGTCGACGCGGCTCGAGCGCCTCACCGATGCCACGTCGGCGGCGGTGTTCCGCGACAAGGTGCGGGTGTCGACGACCTATGGCTACGCGGTCGGGCTGGCCGCGATCCTCGGCCTTTGCGCGTACACGCTGATCGCAGCGAAAGGACGCCGGTGGCGCGCCGGCGTGATCGTCGGTGCGCTCGCCGTGCTCGCCTACATCCCCGCGGTGTATCTCGCTCGTCTCCTGCCGCTGTACGACGTCGGCACGCTCGCGTACTGGGCGTTCCTGGTCGCGACCTCGGCCGGCATCGCGTTGGTGGCGCGACTGGCGACGCGCCGTCGCGTCATCGACTCCCTGCTCGGCGTTCTCGCAGTGATCGTCGCGGTGTTGGTGACCGACGTGATCACCGGCGCGCGCCTGCAGCTCAGCAGCGCGTTCGGATACTCGGCGACGGTGGGCATCCGCGTCGCCGGCTTCGGGAACATCGCGTATGCAGTGCTCGGCGCGGCCGCGGTGCTGCTCGCCGGGCTCGTCGCGCATCGGATCGGTGGGCGCCGCGGCGCGATGGTTGCGTCGGCGGTCATGGGGATCGCGTTGCTGGCCGACATCGCGCCGTTCTGGGGCAGCGATGTCGGTGGAGTGCTCTCGCTGGTGCCCGCCTTCGGGGTGACCGCGCTGATGCTGCTGGGTGTCCGGATCCGGCTCACGTGGCGTGCGGCCGTCATCGCCGGCACCGCGACGGTGGTGGCGCTCGCCGCACTCACCGCGCTCGATCTCTCCCGCCCCGCCGACGCGCGGACCCACCTCGGGCGGCTCGCCCAGCAGGTGGCGGACCAGGGCGTGTCGCCGTTCACGAACACCATCGTCCGCAAGGTCGATGCCAACCTCGAGACCTGGTCGACGTCGGAGTGGCGCTGGGTCCTCGCCATCGCGGTCGTGTTCCTCGTGTACGTCGCGTTCCTCGAGCGCGACCGGGTGCGTCAGGTGCTCGACGCCTTTCCCGAGATGCGCGCCGCGTTCGTCGGCCTCGTGGTGCTCGCGACCCTCGGCTACGCGTTCAACGACAGCGGTGTGATCATCCCCGCCGTGACGCTGTCGATCGGCAGCCTGGCCCTGCTGGTGCTCTTCGTGGGCTACGCCGCCGATCTCCGCAGCGCACCAGTACGGCGACGGCGCCGTCAGCCGGTCGACGAGAGCACGCGCTCGGTCGCGACGGCTGCCTCGTCCCAGGAGTAGCTCCCGGCGGCGATGCGCGCCGCGCCACGCTCGCCCAGCGTGCGGGCTTCGTCGCGATGATCGAGGACCCAGCGGATGGCTCGCCCCAGTGCGTCGGCGTCGCCAGCCGCGAAGATGCGAGCGGTGTCGCCGACCAGTTCGAGGTGCGCGGCGATGTCGCTGGCCACGATGCAACAGCCGGCCCGCATGGCTTCGGCGACGACCAACGGCTGGCCTTCCTGGTACGACGGCGCGAGCAGGGCAGCGGCGTTGTCGTAGAGCATCGCGACCACGTCGGGCTCCTGCACGCCGAGGAAGTGCACGCGCTCACCCGCGGGCTCCGCCTGACGGGCGAGCGCGACTTCTGTGGTGCTTCCCGCCTTCCTGCTTCCGCCAACGATGGCGAGGTCGACGTCGATGTCACCACCGCGCAGGAGGTCGAGATAGGCCGCGATCGCGACGTCGACGCCCTTCTCGGGTACGAGCCGTCCGACGACGAGGAGGTACGCGCGCGGACGCAGGCCGAGCGCGTCGAGGGCGGCGGGATCGACCGGATCGGGTCGCGTCACGCCGTTCGAGATCACGACGATCTTCGCGGCCCGCTCGTCGCGTGTGAAGAGATCGTCCTGCAACGCCTGTGACACCGCGATCAGCGCATCGGAGCAGCGCAGCGCGATCCACTCGCAGTACCGCAGGAACCACCGCGTGACGCGCCCCCACTTCGCGTCCTGCCACTCGATGCGGTGCGCGGTGGTCACGATGCGACGGCGCCGCAGCTTCGGGAGGAAGCAGAACGCCGACGACGCGAACGAGTGGTAGTGCACGACGTCGTAGTTCCCGCGTGTCGCGGCCCAGCTCGCTGCGAGCGCGTACGTCAAGCGCTCCCATCCGGAGCCGGAGGCGGTTCGGAGATGCCGGATCTTCATCCCGCGGTGGGTGACATCCGGTGAGGGCCCCCCGGCGCAGAGCACCGTGACGTCGTGGCCGTCTGAGGCGACGCGCGCGTAGATCTCCTCACAGTGCCGGGTGACGCCACCCTGGGCTTTGGGCAGCTCGAGCGGACCGATCACTGCGATCTTCACCGTTGTCGCGCTTGCGGCCGCGTCATGTGACGAAATTCGGCCACAGGGCCCGGTCGAGATCGGGCACGAGGGCGGCGAGACGGTCGACCTCATCCCGGTAGGCCGACGTGATCGACGCGCGCTCGTGGTCGGGGAGCGTGGCCTTGGTCGACTTGCTCTCGTTCCTGGGCGTGTTGATGTCGGCCGGCACGAAGGAGTCGTCGAGCCCGAGGAACGCGTAGGTGCGGGCGAGCTCTCCCGCCGCGTCGCGCACGCAACGCTCGTGTTGCTGTACCAGGACCTGCTCGCGTGGGTAGCTCGCGAACAGCTGTTCGAGATGGGTCGAGTAGCAACCGAGTCGGAACGCCGCGCTCGCCGTTGCCTGGCTCGAGCGCCGGGTCTCCATCTGGAGTGCGAGGCCCGAGCGGAATCGCTCCACCGGGTCGCGGAGCAGCACGAGGATCTTCGCGTCGGGTGCAGCGCGGTGCAGGAGCGCTGGGATCCAGAAGTGCGACACGTACCCGGGTGACCACTCGCCGACCTGCAGGCCGGGCGGGCGGGGGAAGAAGCGGGCGTACCGATCGACGTCGGGATCGGAGAACTCAGTGCGCCAGTAGCGGTCGAAGAAGCGCAACTCCTTGACCGGGCTGGCCTGCACCGCGGGATGACTCGTGACGAGGTGGTGCCACCAGGTGGTGCCGGATCGCTGCGTGCCCACGCCGACGAAGGTGGGCGGTCCGGTGGACCAACCGTCGGGGCACGGAGCCGGGCGCCGCTGCTGCCACTCGCGCTGTGCGCGAGCGGTCAGCGAGCGAAAGCGCATCGTGTCACGCTAGGCGAGCAGGCGAGGCTTGCCCCGTTCGCCGCTCGAGCGCGTACGAGGGCGGATCAGTCGCGCCGGTCAGTCGAGCCGGTCAGTCGAGCCGATCAGTCGAGCCGATCAGTCGCGGAGGTACTCGCGCAGCTCGCAGGAGGGGCAGTGCTCGGCCGGGCTCTGTGGGCTGTGGTCGACCCGGTGGTCCGCGAGGGCGGGCAGCGCGACGAGTGCCGCCACGTCGGCCGGATCGACGTCGCAGGTGATGCGCAGCCAGACCCCGTCGGCGTCGGTCGACGGTTCCATGGAGTCCGGCACGACGCCGGCGACATCGAGCACCTCAGCGGCGGAGCGGAGGAGATGGCTGGGCTCCGTGGCGGGGCCGAACGTGAGGCACACGGTGCGGGGCTCACTGGTGAGGTCGGGGCGTGGGGTGCGGCGGGCGTCGATGACGGTCATGGGGGCCTCCTGGTCGGGGGAGTCGACCATGACCATAAAGAGGCATTGTGAACGCAGGAAGTCTCCCGATGGTCGCGGGAGTAAAGCCTCGGCGAGCACTCGGGGCGCAGCCGCGGGCCGAATAGGCACAGGTCAGCGCAAGATCTGCGGTCAGACCTCGATCTGCCGTCAGACCACGATCTCCAGTCGCTCGTCGGGCGCCACCGCGGTCAGCAGCGCGGGCAGCGGCGCCGCGCCGAGCACCCCCTCCGTGAACTGCGTCACGATCCGATGCCAGAAGGACGCGCGCCACAACATCGCATGCCGTTCGCGTCGGACCTCGACTCGCCAGATGCGGTCGGTGACGGTGGCGGCGAGGCGAGCCCACTCGAGCGATCCACGCGGGCTCGTGGTGGTGTCGAGGCGTCCGTGCACGACCAGCACGGCACGACCGGCCATCTGCTGGTACGGCTCACCCGAGGGGAGCCAGGGCGCGAGCGCCGCCGTCGCCACCACGCGGGGGTGGCCGGCGACGTGCACGGCGGTACGCCCGCCCATGGAGTGCCCCACGAGGACGACGGGGACGTCGCCGTAACGTTCGGACACCTGGTCGAGGGCCCAGAGCGCATCGGCGACGGGCGACTGCTCGTCGCCGTTCCAGCCCCGCATCCGGTACTGGAGCGACCACACCGCGAGCCCGTCGTCGGCGCCCGCCGCGGCGAGGTCGCGCGCGAACGGACGCATGCGGCGGACCGCGAGTTGGCCCGGTTGCACCGCCGAGTGACCGCGCTCGCGACCGCCGTGCAGGACCAGCGCGACCGCGGTCACGCCGTCGAGTGAGGTGGGCGGCTCGATCGTGTCGAGGCGGGGATGGGCGGCAGCGACCACGGGGCGTGAGCCTAAAGCGAGCGGTCGCGGCTGCCGATCTCTCGTGGACATCGTCGATGTCGAGGGGCGCGCGCGTGGGATCGAACGGGATACGGCGGCTACTCGTTGGTGGCGCGCTGGTCGTCGCCATCGCAGGCGCGTCGGGCACCGCGGTGCTGTTCAGCGGCGGGGACTCGTCGCACGACGGCGCATCCGCATCGGCGGGCGCTTCGAGCACCACCCGACGGTCCACCTCGACGAGCACCTCGACCAGCACCACGACCACCACGTCGACGACCACCACGTCGACGACGGCGCCGCCGGTCGAGCAGGCGGCACCTGCTCCCGCGCCCGCACCTGCTCCCGCGCCGGAGCCCGGACCCGCGCCTGCACCGGCGGCGGCCCCGATGTGCAGCGGTGGGGCAGGCGGCACCGCGGGCGCGGTCCTCGCGACGATGAATGGCGACCGTGGCGCGAACGGGCTCGGCTCGCTGTGCTGGAACTCGCAGCTGGGTGGCATCGCCCAGGGCTGGGCGCAGTGGATGGCCAACAACCAGTCGCTCTCGCACCAGGACCTCAACTCGGTGCTCGCGGGCACGTCGTTCATGACGATGGGAGAGAACCTGCTCGTCGGGCCGGGAGGAATGGACGCCGGCTCGATGGAAGCCGCGTGGATGGGATCGGGCGCGCACCGCGCCAACATCCTCGGCCCCTTCTCGGCTGCAGGCGTCGGCATCGCGCAGAGCTCCGACGGGCAGTGGTGGATCGCAGTCGAATTCGGCGGCTGACACCTGCTTGCTAGCGTCCGGCTCCATGGCGGATCTGGGGTTCGACGGTCGGGTGGCCATCGTCACCGGCGCGGGTGGGGGTCTCGGTCGCGAACATGCGTTGCTGCTCGCGCAGCGCGGCGCGCTGGTCGTCGTCAACGACGTCGGTGGCGCGCTCGACGGCAGCGGCACCAGCGCCACGCCCGCCGAGCAGACGGTCCAGGACATCGTCGCCGCCGGTGGTGAAGCTGTCGTCGACACGAATTCGGTGGCGACACCCGAGGGCGGCGAGGCGATCGTCCAAGGCGCGATCGACGCGTTCGGCAAGATCGACATCGTGGTGAACAACGCCGGCATCCTGCGCGACAAGGCGTTTCACAACATGACCGACGACCTCGTGCAGGCGGTCTTCGACGTGCACCTGCGCGGTGCCTTCAACGTCACCCGTCCCGCCTGGCGACTCATGCGCGAGCAGAACTACGGGCGCGTCGTGAACACGACGTCGACCGCGGGGCTGCTCGGCAATTTCGGTCAGGCCAACTACTCGGCGGCCAAGTCGGGCCTCGTCGGCTTCACCCGGGTGCTGGCCATCGAAGGCGAACGTCACAACATCAAGGCGAACCTGATCTCGCCGATCGCGCGCACACGGATGACCGAGGAAGTGCTCGGGACGTTGGTCGAGCTCGTCGATCCGTCGCAGGTGTCGCCGGTCGTCGCGTGGCTCGCGCACGAAGACTGCCCCGTCACCGGCAACATCTACTCCGTGGGTGGCGGACGTGTGTCGCGCTTCTTCGTCGGGCTCACGCCTGGCTATGTGAATCGCGAGCTCAGCGTCGAGGACGTGCGCGACCACTTCGACGAGATCAACGATCCCGAGGGGTACGTGATCCTCGACTCGGCCGTGCACGAGCTCCGCCTGCTCGCAGCCGCGCTGCGCTAGCTTCCCCCACCGTCGAGATCACGCAGAGGTTGCGCGGATCGCGCGCAGGGGGTGCCCGAGATGAGCAGCAAGCAGACGACCTTCGTCGTCGACGAGGACGAAGTACGCAAGGCCTACGCCGACCACTGGTGGATGTTCCTGATCGCCGGACTGCTCTGGCTGATCTTCGGGTTCATGGTGCTGTCGCTGCGCCCCGCGTCGATCGCCGCGCTCGTGATCCTGATCTCGATCGGGTTCTGGCTCGGTGCGCTCACCCAGTTCGTGCTCGCGGCAGTGTCGTCGGGCGGCTGGCGCGTCCTGGCGATCATCGGTGGGGTCCTGGCGATCGGGGCGGGCATCGCGGCCTTGGTGTGGCCGGGACCGACGCTCGTGGTCGTGTCGATCTTCGTCGCCTGGTACCTGCTCGTGCGCGGCGCGTTCGACGTGGCGATCTCGCTGTCGCACACGCACGTGCGCGGCTGGTGGATGGGGCTCGTCGCCGGGATCATCTCGATCGGCCTGGGCGCGTGGGCGATCGGCAACCCCGACCGATCGGTGCTGCTGTTCGTGACCATCGTGGGGATCTGGGCGATCTTCAAGGGCGCCACCGACCTCGTGGCGGCGTTCACGTTCCGCGAGGTCAAGAAAGAGCTCGCCTCAGTCTGACTTGGTCTTGCCCTTCGCCTTCTTCGCCTGCTTGAAGGCGCGGACGCGCTGGAGCGCTTCGGGCGAGTCGATGTCGGCGACCGAGCGAGGCTCGTCGTCGGAGAACGGCGACGCGTACTCCTCCCACCCCGCGGGCGCGACGTGGAGCCGCTTGCCGAGGATGGCCAGGAAGATCTTCGACTTCTCCTCGCCGAAGCCCGGAAGCTCGCGGAGGCGGGCGAACAGGTCGGCCGGTCCGTCGGCCGTCGCCCAGATCGCCGCCGCGTCACCGTCATAGGTGTCGACGATGTGGACGGCGAGGGCATGCGTGCGCTTGCCCATCGAGCCGGGGTAGCGGTGGAGCGCGGGCTTCGCTCGGAACACGGCCTCGAAGTCGTCGACCGGCATCGCCGCGATGGCCCCGACGTCGAGGTGGCCGAGTCGGTCCTGAAGCGTGGCCGGGCCGCGGAACGCCCACTCCATCGGGACCTGCTGGTCGAGGAGCATGCCGACGAGCAGCGCGAACGGATCCGACACGAGGAGGCGGTCGGCGTCGGCGTCGCCGGTGACGGGAAGGACTGCTGCAACCATGCGTTCGAGCCTACCGATGCGCGCCCCTTGGACGCTCGGCCTGGTGACGCTCGGCCGGTCGCGGGGGAGACGCCGCGCGGGGCCGTGACGTCGCTAGTGTGCCGCCGATGTCTTCGGTGCCGCCGGGCGGGTACGACCCGAACGATCCCGATGCGGTCCCGGTCGGGCCCGAGCCCGAGCCGACCGGCGCAGGGGGTGAGGGCTCCGGTGGTTGGGGCGAAGCGCCGCGCACGGAGCCGTTCGCGATCGCCGCGCTGGTGTGGGCGATCGTCAGCATCGTGCTCCCGATCATCGGCACGATCGTCGCGCTCGTGCTCGCGGCCCGTGCTTCTGACTCGATCCGTCGGTCGCGGGGCACTCGAAGCGGCGCCGGCCTCGTCACCGCGGCACGGGTGATTGCCGGCGTGGTCATCGCGCTGTGGGCCATCGGCGGGATCGTCTACGTCGCGACCCGCGACGACGGCTCCGACTCGAGCAACGTCGCGGTGCCGACCCAACCGTCGACCACCACCACGTCGCTGCTGCCGTCGACCACCACGACCACGAAGCCGCTCACCAGCTCCACGACGTCGGCGCCCATCACCACCACCACGCAGATCCCGCCGAGCACCTCGATCGTGCCCCCGCCGACCGATCCGCCGACCACGACCGGGGCAGCGACGACCACGACGACCGAGCCTGCGACCACCACGACGACCGAACCTGCGACCACCACGACGTCGCCGACGCGGGGGATCGAGGTGCAGATCCAGAACCAGCTCCTCAAGACCACCGGGAACCCGAACACCCGGATCGGCCCGAGCAACCGAGACATCCCCGACGACGAGCGCGTCGTCGTCACCTATGTGCCGGGCCAGCCGCTCGTGATCCAGTGGGCGGTCAACAACGGAGCCGCGCCGCTGCCCGTCGGCGAGCCCACCTGCCAGAGTCCGCCGCCCGCGCCCACCACGTCGACGACGACCACCACGACGACGCAGCCCGGCGACACGACCACGACGTCGACGACCACGACCACCACGCTCGGGCCGGGAGGGGCAACCACCTCGCAGCTCGCTCGCACCGAGGCGCGCAAGATCCTCAACTCGTTGAAGAACGACATCAACCAGGGCAAGATCGTCATCACCGGCGTGCAGCTGATCGGCACGTACCCGGTCGTCGCGGACAACAGCGACGTCGTCGTGGCGCAGGTCTTCTACACGAACGCCGACGTCGTGGCCACCTGGCCGGCGCAGCAGGCGTTCAAGGTGCCGCCCGCGGCCGACCTGCAGTGCCTCAACCCCGCGTTCGCCTGACCGCTACGACCGATCGCGCAGCAGGTCGCGGATCTCGCCGAGGAGCAGCACCTCGTCGGTCTTCTCCTCGGGCTCTTCCTCGCCCGACGCGCGCCGCCGCTTCTGGAGCTCCTCGAAGCTGCGGATGATCACGAACAGCGTGGCCGCGATGATGAGGAAGTTCACGAGCGCGGTGAGGAAGCGGCCGTAGTAGATCACACCCTCACCGATGGCGAAGGTGAGCGTGTCGAAGTTCGGCTTGCCGACGATGGCGGCGATCACCTGCATGATCACGTCGTTCACGAGCGACGTCACGACCGCGTTGAACGCGACGCCGATCACCACCGCGACCGCCAGGTCGAGCACGTTGCCCCGCAACACGAACGCGCGGAAGTCCTTCATCAATCCACTCACGGCTCTCCTCTTCGTTCGCGACCGGTCCCGTCCATCCTGCCAATTGGCAGCCGGCTTCGCGCCATGGGCGCGACGCTCAGGGTGCGCCCGTCGTGCTGGCGTTCTTCGTCAACGCAAGGCGCAGGTCGGCGACGTTCGCAACGTCGGGGAGGCCCGACTCGTCTGTGAGCGGTGTCAGAGGCGTTCGACGACCATGGCCCTGCCCTGGCCGCCGCCGACGCACATGCTCTCCATCCCAAAGCGACCCTGCGAGTCCTCGAGGCCGTTGAGAAGGGTGGTCATGATCCGGGCGCCCGTCATGCCGAACGGGTGACCGAGGGCGATCGCGCCACCGTGCACGTTCAACTTGTCCCAGGGGATGTCGAGCGCACGTGCCGACGGGATGACCTGGGCCGCGAAGGCCTCGTTGATCTCGACGAGGTCGATGTCGTCGATCGAGAGCTTCGCCCGGCCGAGTGCCTGCTTGCATGCCTCGATCGGACCGAGGCCCATGATCTCGGGGTCGAGCGCCGACACGCCGCTCGACACGATGCGGGCGAGCGGCTGGATGCCCAGCCGGCTCGCACGCTCCTCGCTCATCACGACCACCGCCGCGGCGCCGTCGTTGAGCGGGCACGCGTTCCCCGCGGTGACGCGCCCGTCGGGGCGGAACACGGGCTTGAGCGCGGAGAGTCCCTCCACGGTGGTGCCGGCGCGCGGGCCGTCGTCCTTCGAGATCACGTCGCCGCTCGGGCTCGTCACCGGCGTGATCTCACGCTCGAAGAAGCCGTTCTCCTGCGACTCGACCGCGCGCTGCTGTGACAGGGCCGCGAACTGGTCCATCTCTTCCCGGGTGACGCCGGAGTACTCGGCGACGTTCTCCGCCGTCTGCCCCATCGCGATGTACACGTCGGGGAGCTCGCCGACGAGAGGGGTCCAGTCGGGCTGACCGCCCTCGCGCCGCAGCTTCGAGCGCTCGTGCGACGGCAGGAACTTCGGGTTCGGGGTGTCAGGGGCGCCATCTGACATGCCGTGACCGAACCGGCTCACGGTCTCGACACCGCCGGCGATGAACACGTCGCCTTCGCCCGCCTTGATCGCGTGCGCGGCCATGCGGATCGTCTGCAACGACGACGAGCAGTACCGGTTCACCGTGACGCCGGGGACGAGGTCGAGCCCCGACAGCAGGGCAACGACGCGCGCGAGGTTGTACCCGGCCTCACCGGCCGGTTGCGCGCAACCCCAGATGAGGTCTTCGATCTCGGTGGGGTCGAGCGCGGGGACCTTGGCGAGCAGCGCCTGCACGATGGTCGCCGAGAGGTCGTCGGGCCGGAAGTCGATCAGCGAGCCCTTGTTGGCGCGTCCGATGGGGGAGCGGGCGGTCGCGACGATGACGGCGTCCATGGGGCCTCCTGTAGCCAGAGTCGCGGATCCTACCGCCGCGCGATGGCCGCGAATCCGAGACGAGACCGCGGAAGTTCGCCGGGATAGCGTCGCCGACCATGACGAACGCTCCGCTCGCGGGCCTCCGGATCATCGATCTCACCACCGTCGTGGCCGGGCCGTATGCGACCCAGCTGCTCGGGGACCTCGGCGCCGAGGTGATCAAGGTCGAGTCGCCTGCCGGCGACGTCGCACGCGACCTCGGGCCGCACGTGCACGAGGGGATGGGCGCGGTGTTCCTGAACTGCAACCGCGGCAAGCAGAGCGTGGTGCTCGACCTCACGACCGACGACGGCCGACGCGACCTCCACCGACTCACCGACTCCGCCGACGTCGTGGTGCACAACATGCGCGCCGCGGCTGCGGAGCGCTGCGGTGCCGATCCCGACACGTTGCGCGCCACGAACCCGCGCCTCATCCACTGCTCGATCCGCGGCTTCGGATCCGGCGGGCGCTACCGCGACCTCCCGGCCTACGACGACATCATCCAGGCGGCCTCCGGGGTCGCCGCGCAACAGGAGTGGACCGCGGGCGAACCGACCTACGTGGTGAGTGCGGTGGGTGACAAGGTGTCGGGCCTCACAACTGCACTCGCGATCACGGCGGCGGTGTACGGGCGTGGCGCAACGGGCGAAGGCACGACGATCGAGATCCCGATGACGGAGTCACTTGCCGCGTTCGGCCTGCTCGAGCACCTGTGGGGTCGCACCTTCGTGCCTCCGCGCGGCGAGGCCCGGTACCCGCGCATGTCATCGGTGCTGCGCCGGCCGTTCCGCACCGCCGACGGGCACATCTCGGTCGTCGTGTACACGAAGCAGAACTGGGAGCGCTTCTTCGAGATGATCGGCCGCCCGGAGTTGAACGACGACCCGCGCTTCCACACGCTCGCCGGACGCACCGACCACCTCGACGAGCTCTACACGTTGATCGGCGACCACCTCGAGCGCGCGACGACGGCCGAGTGGTTCGAACGGCTCACCGCGGCGGGGATCCCCGCGGTGCCGTACAACCGGGTCGACGACCTGTTCGACGACCCGCACCTCGCCGACGTCGGGTTCTGGGACGAGGTCGAGCACCCGACGGAGGGCACGTTGCTCCAGGTGCCGACCCCGTTCACCTACGACGGTGAGCGGCCCCGCTTGGGGAGTCCGGCGCCCCACCTGGGCGCCGACACGGCCGCCGTGCTGGCCGACCTCGACTGAATCAGCTTTGGCGTCGTACGCGCGTGGACATCACGCGTTGCTGACGCCACAGCAGGGCTCACTGCTTGTCCAGGGCGAGCCACTGGTCGATCGGCGCGAAGTCGTCGGTGATCACGGGCGCCCCGTCGATCAGGCGCTCGAGCGCGTCGCCGGTCACGAGTCTGCTGCCGTTCGCCTCCACTCGCTCGCGCAGCGCCTGCTCGTCGACCGGCCGATCGGACGCAACGAGCACCACGTTGCCGCCGTCGCTGCCGTCGAGCACATAGCCGGGCGCGATCGCAGCGACGTAGTCGAAGTGCTCCTGCAGCGTCCGCAGCTCGGACCGCACGAACCGCAACGGTGGGTAGTCGATGATGTTGAGCACGTAGACGCCGTCGTCACGCAGCACCCGTTGCACTTCGCCGATGAACTCGGTCGTGGTGAGATGCCAGGGCACCGAGAGGCTCCCGAACGCGTCGCTGACCACGAGGTCGGCTGAATCGTCGGGCCGCGCACGGATCCCGATGCGGCCGTCGCCGATCTTGACGCGCAGGTCCGGCCCGGTGCGCAGTCCGAGCTCGTCGCGTCCGATCTCGAGCACCTCGGGGTCGATCTCGAGCACGGTGCTCTGCGACCCGGGGTACTCGGCGCGGAGGTAGCGGGGCATGGTGAAGCCGCCGCCGCCGATGTGGAGCGCATCGATCGCCGGGTGGTCGGGGAATCGCGCTGCGACGACGTCTGCGAACGACTGCACGTAGCCGAACTGGATGACGGTCGGGTCGTCGAGATCGACGTAGCTGTGGCGTAGGTCGTCGAGCCAGAGCGTGCGACCGCTCGGATTCGAGAGGTCACGTTCGACGTGGATGCAGTAGTACGCGCTCTCCACGTCGCACGGCTCCGCCGCCTTGGCTGCGATCGTGACCCCCGCGCCCCCGATCACGATGATCGCGAGCACCACCGCGCTCTCGCGTCGCGAGAGCCAGAGCGTGAGTCCGAGGCCGAGCGCGAGCAGGATCCCGCCGACCGCGTAGAGCACCGTGCGGGTCGGCCAGGTTGCGACGAGCAGGAAGCCGGTCACGAACGTGCCGACCAGCGCGCCAGCGGTCGAGATTCCGCTCAGGCGCCCGACGACACCGCCGGTGCGGTCGAGGTTGCGGAGCTGCAGCTTCACCACCATCGGGTGGACCGCGCTGAGCGCGAACGCGGGCAGGAAGAACCCGGCCACCGTCAGCCAGATCGTGGTGATCCGACCGCCCCCGCCCGCCGTGTCGTTGCCGAGTGCTCGCACCACGGGCACCGTGAACAACGCGAGGAGTCCGCCGAGCGCGACCGTCGGGCCGATCAGGCGACGGGGGTCGATGCGGTCTGCCATCTTGCCGCCGAGCCACGAACCGGCCGCGATGCCGGCGAGGACCGTGCCGATGATCGCCGTGTAGGTCTCGAGGCTGATCCCGACGTACGGGGCGAGCAAGCGTCCGGCCAGGATCTCGAGCACGAGGACGCACCCGGAGCAGATGAACACCAGGATCGCGGCCACCAGCGCAGGCATCGGGGCAGTCTCGCAGCTGCCGACATCGCAGCGAGGACGCGGCGTCCCGACCGGGATCACGCGGCGCGCGTCCATCTACCCTGGTTCGATGGATCGGACGACGGGCGCGACCTACACGGTGATGTTCACCGACCTCGTCGACTCCACGGCCCAGCGCTCCCGCCTCGGCGACGTCGCGGCCGACGAGCTGCAGAAGCGGCACCAGGCGATCCTGCGGGACGCGATCGAAGCGAACAGCGGTGATGTGGTCAAGACCACGGGCGACGGCGTGATGGCCGCGTTCCTGGGTGCGGCCGACGGCCTGGCGTGCGCGGTCGAGCTGCAGCAGTCGATCCACGACTGGAACGAGAGCAACGTGGAGCGGTTCGGCGTGCGCGTGGGCCTGAGCCTCGGTGATGCCATGTTCGAGGACGACGACCTCCACGGCACCCCGGTGGTCGAGGCCGCCCGCCTGTGTGCAAAGGCAGAAGGGGGCGAGATCCTCTGTGCCGCGGTCGTGCGCATGGTCGCCGGCTCGCGCGCCACGCAGCGGTTCACGTCGGTCGGCGCGCTCACCCTCAAGGGCCTCCCCGAGCCGCTCGAGACGCTGCGCGTGGAGTGGGAGCCCCGACTGCGGGTCGAGGGCGTCGGCCTTCCCTTTCCGAAGGGACTCGAGCCGCCCGGTCGCTTCCCGTTCATCGGTCGTCATCCGGAGCTCGACACACTGCTCGGCCTCTGGCGCGCGGCCATCGACGGCCAGCGCGCGGTTGCGCTGGTGTCGGGGGAACCCGGCATCGGCAAGACCCGCCTGTCGAGTGAGCTGGCGCGCCGCGCGCACACGCAGGGCATGACCGTGCTCTACGGCCGTTGCGACGACGAGCTCGGCGTGCCGTACCAGCCGTTCGTCGAGGCGCTCAGCTTTGTGGTCGACAACTTCGACCCGGCGGTGTTCACCGAGGCGCTCGGCCGTCACGCCGGCGAGCTCACGCGGCTCGTGCCCCGACTCTCCGAGCACGTCGACAACATTCCCGAGCCCATGTCGGCCGACCCCGAGACGTCGCAGTACCGGCTCTTCGAGGCGGTGGCCGGCGCGCTCGCACTCGGCTCCGCCGTTCGCCCGGTGCTGTTCGTGATCGACGACCTGCACTGGGCCGCGAAGCCCACGTTGCTCATGCTGCGCCACATCGCGATGTCGGCTGACCCTGCGCGCTTCCTGATCGTCGGCACGTACCGCGACACTGATCTCTACCGTGCGCAGCCGCTCGCCGAGGTGCTGGCCGACCTCCGTCGGCTCGAACACGTGGAACGCATCACGCTCACCGGACTCGACGCACCCCAGGTGGTGGAGTTCCTGACCCGGGTTGCCGGCCACGAGCTCGACGACTCCGGGCGGGCGTTGGCGCAGATGATCTACGACGAGACCGACGGCAACCCGCTGTTCACCGGCGAGGTGCTGCGCCACCTGTGGGAGACCGGCGCGATCATCGAGCAGGAAGGCCGCTGGACCACCCAGGTCGACGTCACCGAGATCGGCATCCCCGACGGCGTGCGCGAAGTGATCGGTCGACGCCTGAGCCGGCTGTCGCAGCACACGAACGACGTCTTGCAGCTCGCGGCCGTCGTCGGCCGCAACTTCGAGCTCGCGGTGCTCGAGCACCTCGTCGACTTCGACCGCGACGAGCTCCTGAGCGCACTCGACGAGGCAGTCGACGCGCGCGTCGTCACCGAGGCGGGTGTCGCGACCTACATGTTCTCCCACGCGCTCGTGCGTTCTGCGCTGTACGACGAGCTGCGTCCCACGCGGCGCGCCCGCGTGCACGAACGCGTGGCGGAGGCGCTGTCGCTGGTCTACGCCGACGCGCTCGAACCCCATCTCGGTGAGCTCGCCTACCACTACGCCCGCAGCATCGGAACCGGCGACGTCGACAAGGCAGTCGACTACTCGCGTCGAGCCGGCGACCGCGCCATCGCGCAGCTCGCGTTCGACGACGGCGTGTCGTGGTTCCTGCAGGCGAAGGATCTCATCGAGGACGGCGGTGGCGATCCGGGCCAGCTCGCCCCCGTGCTCATGGGCCTCGGCGTCGCGCAGAAGTACGCAGGCCTCCCGGACTTCCGCGCGACGCTGCTCGCGGCCGCGGCCCGGGCGGAGAAGGACGGCGATCCCCAGGTGCTCGCCGCCGCTGCACTCGCGAACACCCGAGGGTTCTGGAGCACGTACGGCGATGTCGACCGCGAGCTCGCCGACGTGTTCCGCACCGCGATCGCGGCGCTCACGCCGTCGATGGAGGCGGAGCGGGCGAAGCTGCTCTCGAACCTCGCCGTCGAGATCGTGTTCTCGGAGGAGCTCGCCACCCGACGCGAGCTCGTCGATGACGCGCTCGCGATCGCGCGTGAGCTCGGCGACGACGCGACGCTCGCGCACGTCCTCGTGTCGCGCTGCGTCGCGCTGTGGGACATGAGCACGCTCGACGAGCGACTCGCCCACGGCCACGAGCTCGCCGGTCTCACCGCGGCGATCGGCGATCCGCACCTCGAGTACTTCGCGTCGTGGTACCGGTACGCGGCGCTGGTCGAGGCGGGACGGATCCGTGAAGCCGACGCGGTGCACTCGTTGTCGACCGAGCTCGCGCGCAACCTCGGCCGGGGCATCCCGATCTGGAGCGACACGTTCACGCGCGCCGGGCGCGCACTGCTCGTGGGTGACTGGGACCTGACCGAACAGCTGGCGGGCGAGCAGCTCGAGATCGGCTCCAGTCTCGGTCACGACGACGCGCTGCTGTTCTACGGCGTGTTGCTGTTCGGCGTGCGACTCGAGCAGGGACGCCTCGCGGAGATCGCCGACATGGTGCGCGAGGCGGGAACCGGCGAGGGCGTGGCCGACGGCGTCGACGGCTTGTGGGGGATCACCGCCTGCGTGCTCGGCGACGACGCCGAAGCTCGCCGCATCCTCGACGGCCTCGCCTCGGGCGGGTTCGCGAACCTGCCGCGTCACCAGTCGCGGTCGAGTGTCCTGTGGTCGGCGTCGATGATGGCGGTCCACCTCGGCGACCGTGAGCGGGCCGCGGAGCTCTACGACCTGTTCGTCACGTGCCCGGGCAAGCTCGTCTTCCCGGGGCTGCACGTGTTCGATTCGATCCCGAGCACGCTCGGCATGCTCGCTGCGACCCTCGATCGCGACGACGACGCCGCACGACACTTCGACGAAGCGGAAGCGCTGGAAGCGAAGATCAACGCGCCGAACCTGCTGGCGCGCACGCGCCTTCGCCGCAGTGGGGTCCTCCGCCTCGACGCCTGACACGCGGCGCCTGATCTGCGCGCCTGGTTGCTACGACTTCACGAGGCGGGCGATGGCCGCGGTCGCTTCGGCGATCTTGGCGTCGGCGTCAGGACCGCCGGTGCTCATCGCGTCGCGCACGCAGTGGTCGAGATGATCCTCGAGCAGCTCGAGCGCGACACCCTGGAGCGCCCGGGTGACGGCCGAGATCTGCGTGAGCACGTCGATGCAGTACGCGTCTTCGTCCACCATGCGCTGGAGCCCGCGCACCTGACCTTCGATGCGGCGTAGCCGTCGCTGCACCGCCTCCTGACGGTCGTGGTACCCGGGCGGGGCGATTGCTTCGTCGCTCATACCCCGACAGGGTATTCGCACGCCCGGGAACGCAAAAGGCAGCGGGATTGCCCTCCTGGGGCGAATCCAGCTGCCTTCTGACGAGGACGATCCGAGGCGGGTTACGCGACGAGGCGGACGTTCTGCGCTTCGATGCCCCGGCGGCCGTCGCCGATCTGGTAGTCGACGAGCTGGCCTTCCTCGATCCGACGGTTCTTCGCCGCTTTGATCTCGCTGCCGTGCACGAACAGGTCGTCGGCACCGGTGCGCACGATGAAGCCGAAGCCGCGTCGGGCGTCGAACCACTTGATCTCACCGCGGATCGCCTCGCCCGTGGCGGCCGGCGGCTCGGTGCCGTCGGCAACCGCGCTCGTCGCTGTCGTGGTGGTGGCTGGGCGTGCGCTGCGCTCCGGTCGAGCATTGCGCTCCGGACGCGTCCGCTCGGGGCGGCTGTTCCGTTCGGGGCGCGTCGCGCGCTCGGGACGCGTCGTCCGCTCGGGACGACTGTCACGCTCGGGACGGCTGACCGCGACGGAGTCCGGTGCACGATCGAGCACCGCATCGGGCGTCAACGACGCCAACGCGTCCCGGTCGGGTGCGTCGACGCGGGAACGATCACCGAGAGCCCGCTGGAGCTTCGTCGCAGCCTTCGCGCTCTCGCGCGGCACGAACGTCACGATGGTGCCCGACGCGCCGGCACGCGCGGTGCGCCCGGCGCGGTGCACGTAGTCCTTCTCGTCGTGGGGGAGGTCGAAGTTCACGACACACGCGACATCGTCGACGTGGATGCCTCGCGCCACCACGTCAGTGGCGATGAGGGCGTCGACCTTGCCGCGGGCGAAGTCTTCGAGCGCACGCTCACGCTGTGACTGCGAACGGTTGCCGTGGATCACCTGCGCACGAACGCCGAGCCGAGCGAGGCGCTTCGCCACGGCGTCGGAGCCGTGTTTCGTCTTGCAGAACACGATCGTGGGCCCGGAGAGGCGGATCACGTCGGCGCAGAGCTGGGTCTTCTCTTCGCGCTCCACCTTCCACCACAGGTGCTGTGCGAGCAGCGCGTCCTTCGGGTCGTCGGGAAGCATGTGACGCACCGGCTCGCGCTGGTACCGACGCACGAGGGTGTCGACGGCGCCGTCGAGCGTGGCGGAGAAGAGGAGCGTCTGGCGATTGGTGGGCGTGCGGTCGAGCAGGTCCTTCACAGTGGGCAGGAAGCCCATGTCGGCCATGCGGTCGGCCTCGTCGACGACGACGACCTCGACCGAACCGAGGTTGACTTCCTTGCGCTCGAGCAGGTCGGTGAGTCGGCCGGGACACGCGACGAGGATGTCGACGCCACGTCGGAGGGCACGGAGCTGCGGGCCGAAGCCGGCGCCGCCGTACACGGCGGCCACGCGGAGCTTGCGGCCGTGACCGAGCCACTCGAGCTCTTCGCACACCTGCTTCGCGAGCTCGCGGGTGGGGACGAGCACGAGGCCGGTGGGGTTCTTCGGCTTGGCGTGGCTGGTGCGGACGGCGAGGGGGATGCCGAACGCGATGGTCTTGCCCGAGCCGGTGGGCGCGCGGCCGCTGAGGTCGCGGCCGGCGAGGCCGTCGGCCAGCGTGAGGGCTTGGATCGGGAACGGTGCTGCGATCCCGCGAGCGGTCAGCGTGCCGACGAGGCCGTCGGGAACGCCGAGCTCGGCGAAGGTGGGCGCGCTCGAGGCGCGAATGGGCGTGATGGTGGACATGGTGCGGTACTCCGAATTGTCGGGTGAACAGGTCTCACGAGGGGGTTGGACGGAAAACCCCGAGACCAAGACCCGACGTGCGCTGCGCCCGATGTCATGGGGCGCTTGCGGACCGGAGTCGCGGAGAAGAACGATCGTTGCCCTTGCGATCCGCGCGAGCCGTCAACGACTGCGACGCGGAATGACATCACTGTAGCACGTCATCGCGGGGGGAAACTCTTCGCGAAAGTTTGGGCGTGCGCGACGGAGATGCGCCCACGCGCCGCTATGGTCGACGTGGTCCCGACCAAGCGACCAACTCGACGCTGCACTGCTCCAGCCCTCGGTGGTGTACACGACCCAGCGAGGTGTAGATGTCCGCCGACGTCGCAGTCCTGTCCGACCCCGGTGCATCCGCGCCCGTCGAGTTCGACCACGGCGACCTCGACACTGCGCCGACACCGACTCCAGAGTCCGGTTGGTGGGTGCAGCGCTTCACCACGGGCGCGATCATCGTCGCTCCCTTTGCCGCGCTCGCCGTGCTCGTCAGCGGAGTGCTCGACGACGGCCTCGCGTGGTGGAACTTCGCGCTCGCGGCGCTGTTCTACGTGGTCGTCGCCCATGGGGTGACGATCGGCTTTCACCGCCTGTTCACCCATCGCAGCTTCGAGGCGCGTCGACCACTCAAGATCGCACTCGCGGTCGCGGGGTCGCTCTCGTTCCAGGGCTCGATCATCGGCTGGGTGGCCGAGCACCGTCGCCACCACATGTACACCGACAAGCCGCGCGACCCGCACTCGCCGGTTCGCCCGGCGACGCAGCGATTCGGTCGCACTCGCGGCTTCTTCCACGCGCACGCGGGCTGGTTCTTCACGCCGACGGGCACCACGCGTGAGCAGTACGCACCCGACCTGCTGGCCGACCGCGACATCGTGGCCGTGGACCGCCTGTTCGTACCACTGTGCATCGTCACGCTTGCGGCTCCGTTCCTGATCGTGTTCACGATCACCGGGAACTGGGAAGCAGGAGTCGCCGCCCTGTTGATGGCGGGGCTCGTGCGCGTCGGACTGCTCCACCACGTGACGTGGTCGACCAACTCGGTGTGTCACATGTTCGGCACGCGCCCGTTCCGCACCACCGATGTCAGCACGAACTTCGCGCCGCTCGCCGTGCTCTCGATGGGTGAGTCGTGGCACAACGCGCACCACGCGTTCCCCGCGATGGCGCGCCACGGTGTCGACCCCGGCCAGCTCGACACGTCCGCGATGACGATCCGTCTCTTCGAGCGCCTCGGCTGGGTCAGCCAAGTGCGGTGGCCCGAGCCCGCGCGCCTGGCCCTGCGTCGCCGCTAACGGAAGTCTGCGGGAATGACTGATCCCGATCCGGCGCGTCTCACGCGTGTGACCCGCGGCCTGGCAGTCGATGCGCCGGATCCCGCGCGCTCCCTGTGCTCGGCGTCGGCCGACATGCTCGGCGTCGCCGGAGCGGGCCTCGTCCTGATGACGCGTGCTCGCGCCCTCGGCAATGTGTGCGTCTCGGATCCATGGACCGAAGCGGTCGAGGACGTGCAATATGCCCTCGGCGAAGGACCCTGTGTCGATGCCGTCCGCTCGTGCGCGCCGGTGCTCGTCCCCGACTTGGAAGAGCTCGCCGTCAGCCGCTGGTCGGTGTTTCGGATCAGCGCGCTCGAGGCGGGTGTCCGGGCCGCGTTCGGCTTCCCGCTCCTGATGGGGAACATCTGCATCGGCGCGCTCGATCTCTACCACGACGAAACCGGCGCGCTGTCGGCGGAGCAGTTCGCCGACGCGGAGGCAGTGGCGCACGTCGCGACCCGCACCGTGTTGGCCTGGCAGGCCGTCGCAGGAGCCGATGACCTGCCGTGGCAGCTCGAGCAGGTGCCTGTGCACCGGGCGGCGGTGCACCAGGCGACCGGTATGGTGTCGGTGCAAGCAATGGTGTCGGTCGACGACGCGCTCGCGCTGCTCCGTGCGTACGCATTCGTCGACGGACGAGGGCTCGGTTCCGTCGCCGCAGACGTGGTCGCGGGTCGCCTCCGGCTCGAGAATTGACGGAGGATCGACGATGACACGAGAGGAACGACTCACCGATACGTTCGTCGTGCTCGCCGACACCCTGGTCGACAACTACGACGTCATCGACTTCCTGCAGACGTTGGCCGAGCGCAGCGTGGAGCTGCTCGACGTGTCCGCGGCGGGAATCATGCTCGCTGACGAAGAGAGCCGTTTGCGTCACGCCGCGTGTTCCAGCGAGCAGATGCGCCTGGTCGAGTTGTTCGAGCTGCAGATCGAGCAAGGCCCGTGCTTCGACGCCTACAAGACGCAAGAGCCCGTGCGCTGTGATTCCCCGGTGGTGGCCGAGACGCGCTGGCCACGCTTCGCACCGCACGCGATCGCGGCGGGCTTCCAGGGTGTGTCGGCGGTGCCGCTCCGACTTCGCTCGCAGGTCGTCGGCGCGCTGAACCTGTTCTCGTCGGGTGCGAGCTCGCTCGACGACGACGACCTCCGCGTCGCGCAGGCGATGGCCGACGTCGCGACGATCGGCCTCCTCCAGGAACGCGCGCTCCGCGACAGTCGAGCGTTCTCGACGCAGCTCCAGGGTGCATTGAACTCTCGCATCGCGATCGAGCAGGCCAAGGGCATCGTGGCCGAGTACGGCCAGATCAGCGTCGACGCGGCATTCGCGCGGCTCCGTCGGTTCGCGCGGAGCCACAACAAGTTGCTGAGCGAAGTCGCACGTCAGGTGATCGACGGCTCCCTTCCCGCAGCGACGCTCACGGAGGGCCAAGGTTCGAGCCCTGAGGCGGCGCGGGGCGCGTGAATCACTGCCAGGCCGTGTGGAGCTGAGGGGAATCGAACCCCTGACCCCTTCCATGCCATGGAAGTGCTCTACAAACTGAGCTACAGACCCAACACCTCCGGTCGACGTCGCTTCGCGTCGTCGCCAAAGGGAGAGTCGACGTTACCAGTGCCCGGTACGCTCGCCCGCATGAGCGGAGCGAAGAAATGAGCGAACCGGCGAACACACCTGACGCACCACC
>JBEVIU010000120.1:0-24574 GCA_040510575.1 Acidimicrobiia bacterium
ATGAGCACATCGGTCCCCTATTGGGACCGGCGAGGGCGCACACGCCGCTAGCCTCCGGCGGATGCCGGACGACGACGAGACGCCGTCGACCGCGCCCGGCGCGGAGGACGAGGCGAACGCGAACGCAACCTCCGAACCGGGCCCGCGCGCCGACGACGAGCCGGACGAGCACGGCGCCCCAGGAGAAGAGGAAGAGGCCGGGTTCACTTCGGCGTTCGTGGCCGAGCAGCGCCGGCTCCGGCTCGAGAAGCTCGACGAGCTCCGAGCGGCAGGCGTCGAGCCGTATCCGGTTCGCTTCGATCGCACCCACACCGCCGGCCAGATCCAGGCCGCGCATCCCGATCTCGAGCCGGGCACCGAGACCGACGAGCACGTGAGCGTGGCGGGGCGGGTGATGCTGTTGCGCCGGCAGGGCAAGCTCAGCTTCGCCACCCTCCAGGACCGCGACGGCGACATTCAGCTGTTCGTGAGCACCGATTCGGTGGGCGAGGCGGTGCACCACGACTTCGACCACCTCGACCGCGGTGACTGGGTCGGCATCGAAGGCACCGTGATGACGACCCGGCGCGGGGAGCTGTCGATCAAGGTCGCGGGGTTCCAGCTCCTGTCGAAGGTCGTGCGCCCACTTCCCGAGAAATGGCACGGCCTCACGGACACCGACGCGCGCTACCGACAGCGCTACCTCGACCTCGTGATGAACGACGAGGCGCGGCGCATCGCGATGGTGCGGATCCAGACCATCTCGCGTATCCGCCGGTACCTCGAGGACCACGGCTTCGTCGAGGTCGAGGGACCGACGCTGCAGAGCATCCAGGGTGGCGCAACGGCGCGCCCGTTCGTGACCCACCACAATGCGCTCGACATCGACCTCTACCTCCGCATCGCGCTCGAGCTGCACCTCAAGCGCCTGATCGTCGGTGGGCTCGACCGCGTGTTCGAGATCGGCCGCGTGTACCGCAACGAGGGCATCGACACCGTGCACAACCCCGAGTTCACGATGCTCGAGGCGTACCAAGCGTTCGGTGACTATCACGACATGATGGATCTCACCGAGGGCATCATCGTCGACGCGGCCACGCCGGTGCTGCCCGACCTGAAGGTGACCTACGGCGACGTCGAGATCGACTTCACGCCGCCGTTCAAGCGGGCGACCATGGTCGAACTCATCAAGGACATCGTCGGCGTCGACATCCACCCGGCGATGCCGGTGGCCGACGCACGGGCAGTGCTCGACGGCCTCGGAATCGAGTACGAGCCGACCTGGGGCAGCGGGAAGCTCACGAACGCGATCTACGACGAGGTCGTGCAGTACAAGATCGTGCAACCGACCTTCGTGCTCGACCATCCGCGCGAGGTGTCGCCGCTCGCGCGTGCGCACCGCGACGACCCGACGCTCACCGAACGCTTCGAGCTCGTGATCGCGGGCCACGAGCTCGCCAACGCGTACAGCGAGCTGAACGACCCCGTCGACCAGCTCGCACGCTTCGAAGACGAAGCAAAGGCGAAGGCCGAGGGCGACGCCGAGGCGGGCGACGTCGACCTCGACTACGTACGCGCGCTCGAGTACGGCCTGCCGCCCACCGGTGGGCTCGGGATCGGGATCGACCGGCTCGTGATGTACATCACCGGCACGCCGAGCATCCGCGAGGTGATCCTCTTCCCGACGTTGCGCCCGGAGCCGGGCATGGGCGGCCTGACGCACGCCGACGGCGAGGCCGGCACCGGTGCGGCCACCACCGGCGAGCCGCCCGAGATGGAGGCGACCGTGCGGGCGCTCGCGTCGGCCCCGCCGCCCCCGGCCCGGCCGTCGCGCGGACCGCTGCGCGCGATCTCGTGGATGGTCGCGCTGGGCGGAATTCTCGCCATCGCGTCGCTGGTGCCGTGGATGAGCCGCGAGGCCGAGCCGTTGCGCGACGACATCCTGCCGCTGTGGTCGCGCGTCACCGGACAGGTCACGGTCGTGCTGCTCGGCCTGGTGCTCTTGTTCACCGCCGGCCAGCTCGCGAAGGGCAAGCGCCGCGCTTGGGAGCTCGCCACGGTGGTCACCGGCGGCGCATTCATCCTGCACGTGCTCAAGGGCCCGCACCCGTTCGCGGCGGCGTACACCGGCATCCTCTTCGTGCTGCTCGTCACCTATCGCGAGCGGTTCCGCGCGCCGTCGGACCCACCGTCGGCGTTGCGCCTGCTCCGGGCGATCCCCCTCTATCTGGTGATCGTGTACGGCTTCGGCACCCTCGCGTTGGTCGTGGAGCGCGACCACCTCTCCCCCACGCTCACCGTCGGTGGCGCGCTCGAGACGGTCACCCTCGGCCTCGTCGGCATCTCGGGCCCGTACGAGTACGAACGACACTTCTTCTCCGAGTTCTATCCGGCCGCGCTCCTCGCGCTCGGCATCTTCGGGCTCGTGGCGCTGCTCGTGCTCCTCTTCCGTCCGCTCACTGCCCGTGCACCGCATCGCGAGGCCGACTGGGACGAGGCGGAGCGCATCGTGCGCACGTACGGCTGGGACACCCTCGCCGCGTTCGCGTTGCGCGACGACAAGAGCTTCTTCTTCTCGTCCGACGGCGAGGCGATGATCGGCTACACGTACATGGCGAGCCACGGACTCGCGGCGGGCGACCCCATCGGACGCCCCGAGTCGATCCCTCTGGTGGTCGACGAGTTCCTGGAGTTCTGTCGTGGCCGCGGCTGGAGCCCCGGGTTCCTCGCGGTGCGCGAGTCCGACCTCGCGCTCTACTCGTCGCGCGGTCTGCGTCACATCTACCTCGGCGACGAGGCGATCATCCACTGCCGTCACTTCGACCTCGACACGCCCGCAACGCGCGACGTCCGCCAGGCGGTGCGGCGCGTGGAACGCACGCACTCGTTCCGGATCCTCGCCGAGTCGACCGCGCCACCCGACATGGTGAGTGCGCTGAACGCCATCAGCGAACGGTGGCGCGGCGACGAGCCCGAGCGTGGCTTCACCATGGACCTCGCGCAAGACGTGAACGGCGCGAATCCCGAGTTCCTGCTCTGCGTCGCGCTCGACGCCGACCAGCACCCGACGGGCTTCCTGCGCCTCGTCCCCGCGTACGGGGTCGACCGTGGGTACACGCTCGACCTCATGCGCCACGACCCCGCCGCCCCGAACGGCATCACGGAATTCCGGATCGCGCACGCCGCACTCGCCTTACGCGAACGCGGCGTCGATCGCCTCTCCATGAACTTCGCGGCCTGGGGGCGCCTGCTCGACCCCGACGTGCAGCACACCCCCACGCAGCGGCTGACGGCCTGGGGCATCCGCAAGCTCAACCCGTTCTTCCAGATCGAGTCGCTGCGCACCTTCAACGAGAAGTTCTCCCCCGAGTGGCTGCCGCGCAGCATCGTGTACACCGACGCGGCAGACCTCCCCCGCCTCGGTCTGCTGTATGCGGGCATCGAAGGGTTCCTGGCCGTGCCCGTGCTGCGCAACCTGTTCGTACCGAAGCCGGTTGGCGGCATCGCCGCTCCCGAGTCCGGCCTCACGGGAGCGCCGTCCGCATCAGTGGCGTGAAGCCGGCCGCGCCGGTCCTCGTGCTGGCGATCGCCGCACTGCTGCTCGTCGGGTGCGTCGGCCGCGCGTCGTTCGACGACGACGTCACGTTCAGCGACGTCGAGCAGGTGCTGACGCACGGCACACTCGACGTGTGCGAGCAGTCGCGCCATCCGGACGGCCTCGCGAACCAGGCAACGGCCACACGCACCTACGAGATCGCGCTCGACTGCTCGACCGACGACTCGGTGCGGCTCGTCGTCGACGAGTTCGACGACGCCGAGGCGCGTGACGGTGCAGCCCGCCAGTTCGAGGGTTTGCTCCGTCCGCGCGGCGACGGCACGGTGTGGACCTGGGGACCGTTCACGCTGTTCGCCAACGGTGGTCGCGACGACGCCGTGATGGACCGGATCACCGACGCTCTCGACGAGGCCGGCGCCCGATGAGGAAGCGGGTCGGGAAGGCGGTCGGCCTGGGCGTCCTCGCGCTCGCGGGCATCGACATGGCCGCGGTGATCAGCGTGCGCAACCTGCCCATGATGGCGGTGTACGGCTGGTCGATGCTGGCGCTGTTCCTGCTCGCGATCCTCGCGTTCCTGATCCCGGTGTCGATGGCGGCGGCGGAGCTCGGCACGGGCTGGCCCGAGGACGGCGGCATCTACGCGTGGGTGAAGCAGGCGTTCGGTGGCCCCACCGGCTTCCTCGCGGTGTGGTGCGACTACGCGGAGAACATCCCGTGGTTCCCGACCGTGCTCTCGTTCATGGCCGCGTCGCTCGCGTACGCGTTCGACCCCGCACTGGCCACCAACCGGCTCTACCTCGTGGTGGTGATGCTCGCGTTCTTCTGGGGCACCACGTTCGTGAACCTGCGGGGCGTGGAGACGTCCGCGTGGATCAGCGGTGTGGGCACCGTCCTCGGCTCGATCGTGCCGGCGTTGCTCGTGGTCGGGCTCGGCATCGCGTGGCTCGTGAGCGGCGACGGCTCGCAGATCCCCTTCTCGGGCGAGGCGCTGGTCCCCGACGTGTCGCTCGGCAACCTCGCGTTCCTCGGCGGCATCATCTTGTTGTTCACCGGCATGGAGATGGCAGGGTTCCACTCGCGCGAGACGCGGGATCCCGGGCGCAACGTGCCCCGCGCCATCTTCCTCAGCGTGGCGGTGATCGTCGTGTTCTCGCTGCTCGGCTCGCTGTTCCTCGCGTTCATCGTGCCCGAGCGCGAGCTCAGCCTCGTGTCGGGAACCATGGAGCTCTTCCAACGCGCGCTCGACCAGCTCGGCATGGGATGGCTGCTGCGGCCGCTCGCACTCATCGTCGCGTTCGGCGGCATCGCGCACCTGAGCCCCTGGATCCTCGGACCCGCCAAGGGCGTTGCCGCAGTCGGCCGAGACGGCGACGCACCCGAGAGCTTCGGCCACACGAACGACCGGGGCGTGCCCGTCGGGCTCCTCGTGGTGCAGGGCATCGGCGGCACGATCTTCTCGCTGCTGTTCCTGCTCGTCCCCAACGTGAGCACGAGCTACTGGATGCTCTCCGCGGTGACGGCGCAGATCATCGCGGTGATGTACGCGCTGATGTTCGCGGCCGTGATCCGCCTGCGCTACACCCAACCCGACCGACCGCGTCCGTATCGCATCCCCGGCGGCCGGGTCGGCGTGTGGATCGTGGGCGGCGTCGGAGCCGTCGCGTGCTCGTGCTCGTTCCTGCTCGGCCTCGTGCCGCCGGATCAGCTCAAGACCGGCAACCCGGTCACGTACGTGGTGTTGTTGTCGGCGGCAACGGTGCTGTTGTGCCTTCCACCGTTCCTGTGGTCGTCGTGGGCACGCCGGCGCGGGCGAGCGCCGCTGTCGCCGCAACCATCACCAGCGCGCTGAGCACGATCAGCACCCACTCGACGCCGTCGGCGCGTATGTGCTCCTCGAGCACGGCCATGCCGAGCACCACCGCGGTGACGGGCTCGAGCACCGTCGCGGCGGGAAACGAGATCTCGAGTGAGCCGGCCTGGAACGCGGTCTGCTGCGCGACGAATCCGCCGATGCCGACCGCGACGAGCAGGTACGTCTCCCACGATCCAAGCAGCGCGCCGACGCCGTCGTCGAGCCGGTCGGTGACGGTCTTGGTCAGCGCGGAGACCAACCCGAACAGCACGCCGGTGACGATCGCCAACCCGAGTGCGCGTCCCCGACCGGGCCGCCGCGCGATCACCACGCCCGCCACGATCGCCGCCGCGCAGAACGCCAGCGACGTCACCCACTCCCGGAACGGAGCGTTGTCGAGCCCCGCGTCGGGGTTGCCGGCCACCAGGAACACGCCCAGCGACACGGTCAGCGCCACGGCCCACCCGAGCGCGGCACGCGTGATGCGCCGCCCTGCGTACCGCGCGCCCAGTGGGAGCGCGAAGAGCAGCATCGTCACCAGGAGCGGCTGCACCAGGAGCAGGGAGCCAACCGCCAGCGCAGCCGCCTGCACGAGGTAGCCGAGGTTGTCGGTGACCGTGCCTGCCCACCACCGCGGGTTCTTCACCAACGACAGAAACAGGCGCGCACCGTGCGCCTCCGTCGTGGACGCCTCCCGCTGTTGCGCGACGGCGGCGATCGCGAACATCAGCGCTGCCAGGAGCGACAGCGCGACGGCCAACCCGGTCACACCTCGATGACCACCGGGATGATCGCAGGCCGGCGTTTCGTGCGCTCGCTGATGAACTTGCCGAGCGAGCGCCGGGCGTGGCGCCGGATGGTCTCGGGATCGGTGGCGCCCTCGTCGGTTGCCTCGGCGAGCGACGCGCGCACCGCGGCCTTCGCTTCCTCGAGCAGCTCCTCGGCCTCGGGTGCGTACACCCAGCCGCGCGTGACGATCTCTGGCCCCGTGATCAGCTCTCCGGTGGTCGCGTCGACGGTGACGATCACCACGACGAGGCCCTCCTCGGCCAGGTTGCGTCGGTCGCGCAGCACGCCGAGGCCGACGTCGCCGACGATGCCGTCGACGTACTGGTAGCCGGACGGCACCGCCCGGCGCTCGACCTCGATGGCCGCGGCGCCGTCGGCGGTGAGCTCGATGGCGAGCGCGTCGCCGTCTTCGCAGACCAGCACGTGGTCTTTCGCGACACCGACCGATTCCGCCAAGCGCGCGTGGTGCACCATGTGCGTGTACTCACCGTGCACTGGAACGAACCACTCGGGCTGCACGATGTTGATGAGCATCTTGAGCTCTTCTTGCGACGCGTGCCCCGACACGTGCACCGGCGAGCTCCCACCGTGCAGCACCTCCGCACCGGCGCGGTGCAGCGAGTCGATGATGCGGGTCACGTTGGTCTCGTTGCCCGGGATCGCGTGCGCAGAGATCACGACGACGTCGTCGCTGCTGATCTTCACGTGTTTGTGCTCGTGCGCCGCCATCAAGGAGAGCGCGCTCATCGGTTCGCCCTGCGAACCGGTGCAGATGATGCAGACCTCGCCGGGCGAGTAGCGCGGCACCTCGTCGATGTCGATGACGCTGCTCACCGGGATGTCGAGCATGCCCATCTCGCGACCCAGCGCGACGTTGTTCACCATCGAGCGGCCGAGAAACACCACCTTGCGCCCCGCCGTGACCGCGGCGTCGGCCACCTGGCGAACGCGGTGCAGGTGCGACGCGAAGCTGGCGACGATCAGGCGCTGGTTCGGGTAGTCGCGGAAGACCGTGCGCAACGTGTCGCCCACGGTCGACTCCGACGGCGTGAAGCCGGGGCGGCACGCGTTCGTGGAGTCGGACAGGAGCAGCTTGACTCCCCCGGAGCGCTTGGCGATCGCGCCCATCAGTGACAGGTCGGTCTTGCGGCCGTCGACCGGGGTGGGGTCGAGCTTGAAGTCGCCGCTGTGCAGGATCGTGCCGACGGGCGTGTGATACGCCGTCGCGAACGCGTGCGGCACCGAGTGGGTGACGGGGATGAACTCGCAGTCGAACGGCCCGATCATCCGGCGCTCGCCGTCGTGCACGGGGATCATCTCGGTGCGGCCGAGCATGCCCGCTTCCTCGATGCGGTTGCGCGCCAGCCCGAGCGACAACGGGGAGCCGTAGATCGGGAACTCGATGTCACGCAGCAGGAACGCGAGCCCACCGGCGTGGTCCTCGTGGGCGTGGGTGAGGAACACGCCCTCGACCCGGTCGGCGTTCTCGCGCAGGTAGGTGAAGTCGGGAAGCACCAGATCGACGCCGGGCATGTCGACGTCGGGGAACATGATCCCGCAGTCGACGACGAGGATGCGATCCTCGACCTCGAGGCAGAAGCAGTTGCGCCCGATCTCGCCCAACCCGCCGAGGAAGACGATCTTGACCGCCGGCTCGGTGGGTGCACGGCTGGCCGGCTCCTTGCCTGCACGGCGAGCCGACTCGGAGCGACGGGGACTCATTGACGGTGAAGGCTACCCGGGCGGATCCCCCGCCCTACGCGGATCGCTTCGGGCTGAATCCGTCGAGCAGCTGCGCGTTGTCGTGGGAGAAGATCGGCCCGTCCATGTATCCGGGGCCGATCCACAGGTGCAACATGTTGTCGCTGGCGAGCGGCATCACGCGCCCGCCGGCTGCGGTGCACTCGCTCTCGCTGTACCAGACCGCTGAGCCCTCTTCCGACAACGACACGACACTCCCACCCTGGAAGCAGACCGACGCGTGCGCGTGCCAGCTGTCGTAGTTCCCGGTGAACCCTTCGGTGTCGCCAGCGACGACGTAGCTCACGCCGGCGAACTTGGCATCGGGCCCCTCACCGTCGAAGAGGAGGATGTTGGGGTTCAGCAGGTCGAAGGTTGCCGCGCCGGAGAAGGCTCCCTTCACGTAGTGGGCACCGATGCCGTACAGGTTCTTGGTGGCTTTGAACCAGCCGTCGCGGGCCGCGTCGGCGCCGGTCGGGTACTTGTTCGCCCACAGTGCGATCACCTGATCGACCTCGGCCTTGGTCGCGCGCGGCAGCTCGGCGTATGTGATCGTGCTCTCCGCGTGCACGTGACCGGCGGTCGACGCCGACTCCGACGCCGACGCAGAGTGGGTGTGGCTGTGCGGGATGTCGGAGCTGAGGTGGCTGTGAGCGTCCGTGTCGCCGTGCACGTGCTCCGCAGTGCTCGGCGCGGCGAGCACCGCGGTCGTCGCGCCGAGGATGCCGATCGGCACGATCACCGCGGCGACCATCACTTCGCGCTTCCAGTGTCGGAGCACGTTCGGCGCGAAGAGCACCAGGACGGTGCCCAGCACGACGCCGATCTCGAAGACGACGCAGAGCAGGTCGACGGACGATGCCGCCTCGACTCCGCCGTCGCCCGTCCACGTCGGAAGCCCGACCGTTCGGCTCAGCACCCAAACCCCGATGAACACGACGTTCATCGCCATGACGAAGTACAGCCACAGACGCTTCGGCCACGCGATGACGACGGCGCTGCTCGCGAGTTGCAGCCAACCCGCCGCTGCGAAAGCGAGGCCGACGCCCAGCGATTCCTGCGCATGCTGCGGCACCATCGCCAGGTGAATCGCGCCGGCCGCGACCGAGAGCATCGCGACGAACCAGCGCAGCGGCGTGCTCGGATCGTCCTCCACGAGGGTTGACCCTACGCCGAGGCAGGGACGCCGCGTTCGCGTGCGAGCTCCACGAGCCCGCCGTCGGAGGGCATCATTCCGCCCGGAGGACTTCCGCAGGACGGAGGCGAGCGGCGCGGGACCCCGGCAGCGCGGCCAGGAGATTCGCGACCACGAACGCGAGCGGAACGGCCAACAGGAGAGCCGGCAGTGCAGTCGGAGGGACGTACACCATCGGCGTCTGGTCGGCGACGGCGCGCCACACGAGTCGACCGACGATCACGCCGAGCGGAACGCCCACCAGCAGCCCGATCGCGGCGAGGGTCGTCGCCTGCCAGGCCAAGCACGCGCGAGCCTGGCGGGTCGTGAGGCCCAACACGCGCAGGACCGCGAGGTCGTGTCGCCGTCGGCGCAACACGGTCGCAGAGACGTGCAAGAGCGCGCCGATCGCGAGCGCGCCGGCGAACAGGGCGAACATCAGTGGCAACGGTCGCGTGTTGCGCAGGTTCTGCTGATCGGCAGGACCACTCGAGGACTCGATGACGACGTCGGGGCCGACCGCTCGTTCGACCCGCGCCGTCGTCGCAGCGACCGGGGCGTCGTCGGCAAAGCGCGCCACAATCCCGCCCATGTCGAACAGCAACTCCTCCAGCTCCTGCTGTGTCGGTCGTGCTTCGAGGCCCAGCTCCTCGCCGAGCGCAGCACGTTGCCCGTCGGGAGTGGCGCGAGCGAGGTCCTCCGGCAGCATCCATCCGCCCTGGTCGAACGACGAGTGAGGCGTCGTCGGGAGCAGCACCAGGCCGACCACACGGAAGCGTCCGCCGGATCCGATCTCGACGTCGTCGCCGATGCTCACGCCGAAGGCGTCGGCCGAATCGGGCCCGAGCGCGACCTCGCCGCGTGCAGGCGCTCGGCCGTCGAGCAACACGAACTGCACCGAACCCTTGACGTCGTCGACGCCGTAGAACGGTGTGACGATGTCACCGACCGGCAGCGAGACGCGCGCCACGCGAGCGACATCATCGACGCCGCGCACCTCGGCCATGCGCTCCGGCGCGGCGCGGAAGTCGTCGGTGACCGCGTTGGCGACGTACGCCTCCACGTCCCACACTGCGCCGAACCGCTCCGGATGGGTGGTGGCATCCGAGATCCCCGCCGCGAGCGTGAGGGCACCAATCACGCCGAGCACACCGACGATCGCGCCGATCACGGCTGGACGAGTGGGGAGCGCCCGTTGACCACGCCCCGGATCCAGAGCCAGCCCGATGCCGGTCGACACCGTCACCGGCAGCCCGAGCTGCGCCACGCGCGACGAGATGCCGGCGCGGTTGGGTGCGGTTTCGTCGACGACCGTGTGCGCGGCGCGCCACGCGGACCACGCCACGGCTGCGCCGAGCACGATCACGGTCAGCGCGGCGCCCGCCACGATCACCGGTAGGTCGACGTGCCACCCGAGATCGGGGTCGATCCGACGGCCGAGCCCGATGGGGAAGCGTTCGGACAGGACGATCGCAACGACGACGGTCACGGCCGCCGCGACCATCACCGAGACGACGTGCGGGAGCGCGAGCGCGAGGGCGCGGTCGCTCCGCGAGAAGCCCAACGCGGCAAGCGTCGGCACGTCGTCGCCTGCGGCACGCACCGAGCGGGTGAGTGTCTGACCGAGGATCACGAGCCCGGCGAGGACGACGGCGAGGGCGAACAGTTGGAGTCCCGAGCGCTCCAGGTCGGTCGCGTGCGTCACGCGCTTCCCCGCCGCCGTGAGGTCGTAGACCGGCACGCCGCGCCCGGGATAGCGGCGGGCGACCTCGGCTTCGAGACGCGGCAGGTCACGCGCCGGATCCTTGAGCTTGACCATCAGGTTGCTGAACACCGCGAGCCCCGCCCCGTAGCGCTCCCGGAACGCGGGGCCCACGTAGATGTCGCCGTCACTCGGGATGGCCGCGAGGTTGAACGGCGAATCCATGACGCCGACGATCTCGAACTTCACCTCAGGGCCTTCGGGCTCGTCGGCGCGTTCCGCGAGCAGCTGCTCCTGGGTGAGGAGATGCATCCGGACGACATCACCCGGCCCGAAGCCGGCGAGCAGGCTGCCGGCACTCGGACGCGAGATCACGACCTCATCGGGCGCGTCGCGGCGTGGCGCGCGACCCTCCACGATGCGCGGGGTGTCGACGCCGTCGAGCCAGTCGCCGAAGCTCGAGAGGAATCCGCTCGCTTCCCCGAGCTCGCTGGACGCATAGAACAGCCCGAAGGCGCCGACCCGCTCGACGTACGGCAACTCGGCGAACGCCTCGTAGCCCAATTCGTCGTCGGTGTAGATGCCGGCCTGACTCGTGAAGACGATTGCGTCGGATGCCTGGGTGGCGTCCCTCAGGCGATCCCACGCGGTGTCGGTGCGGCGCGCCCCGGCGAACGCGGCGGTCGCGAGCCCTGCGGTGATGCCGGCGATGAGTCCGAGCGCCACCAGCGCCAGCCGTCGATGGCGGACGTCGGCGCCCGCCCACATGCGAGCAGCCGAGCGCCCCCCGGACCGGTCCATGCCTGGACCCTACGAAGTCGGGACCCGACCGGGGAAGTGTGTGAACCAGGGGTTCCAGGGTGGTGCTGACCTCACACGAGCCTGCGTCAGGTCCCCACCGTCATCGAACGGTCCTTCGCGACCTCGTCGAGGTCGGCGTACTCTTCACCGGTGTCGGCCCAGTCCTCGAACTGGATCACGCCGAGCTCGGTGAAGCGCTCGCGCAACCAGCCGTCGCCGGCGTCGAGGAGGCCGAGCTTCTTGCAGTTCGGCACGATCTTCGAGAACAGCATCGACTGGAAGATCGGGCGCTCAGGCGACTGTTGCATGGCCTTCACCGCTTCCTTCACGTCGACGCCGAGCCGCTCCCACGTCTCCTGCTGCATGAACCGGTCGCGCATGCGCACCGCCGCCTCGAACGCGAACTCCTGACGTTCGCGGATCTCCGCGCCCGAGAGCTGTTGGTAGAACTCCTGGAGCGAGAGCACACCGAACGCCACGTGACGCGCTTCGTCGCTCATCACGTAGCGGAGCATCTTCTTCAGCAGCGGCTCGGTGGTCATCTGGTGCAGGAACCCGAACGCCGCGAGCGCGAGTCCTTCCACCATGATCTGCATCCCGAGGTAGGTCATGTCCCACCGCGAGTCAGCGATGATGTCATCGAGCAGCATCTTGAGGTGCGCGTTGATCGGGTAGTGCCCCGAGAGCTTCGTGTCGAGGTAGCGGGCGAACACCTCGACGTGCCGCGCCTCGTCCATCACCTGCGTCGCCGCGTAGTACTTCGCGTCGATCCAGGGCACCGTCTCGACGATCTGGGCCGTGCAGATCAGCGCCCCCTGCTCACCGTGCATGAACTGCGACAGCGTCCAGGCCTGGCTCTCGACGCCGAACTTGATCCACTCCTTGTCGCCCCACTTCTCGAACGGGGTACCGGTGTGGTCGGCGTGGCGGTCGAAGCCGTTCTGGTTCTGGTTGTTCTCCGCCACCTTCTCCGGGTCGACGTCGATGTCCCACGGCAGGTCGTTGGCGTTCCACATCGACGTCTTTGCCTTCTCGTAGAGCTTCGCGAGCGCGGGTCGGCTGCGCTCGTAGTCCCACGTGAAGATGGCGTCGGCCTCGGCACGCACCGTGTGCGCGATCTCGTCGACGTCGGTGTTCGTGATCGCGAGGATCTCGTCGAGGTCGTCGATGTCGGCCCTGCCGATGAGGTGCGTGTGGTCAGCCATCGTGAACTCCCAGTCCGGGGACCACGAGCGCTCGGAAGAACTCGCGGGCAGTTGGTGCGTCGGTGAGATCGATCGTGGGTTCTGGCATGAGCACGTACGAGCGCAGGACGCGCGCGATCCACTCCCCCGCGCGCGCGGCCTCCGGCTCAGGGAGCCACCGGGTGAACGCGGGCGCGAGCGCGTCGCCGACCCACACCAGCACGCGATCGCCCTCGGCGAACGTGAGGTGCGACACGATGGACTCGGGCTCGTGCGCGAGGAGGAACGACAACGCCGCGTGACCGTCGAGATCCCGCGCCGCCTGCAGCGACACCGCGACGATCGCATCCCCGAGCGACGGCTCGACGAGCCCCGCGTCGACGGCCGCGGTGGTCACGCGGGTGATCTCGACGTCGACGGTGAGCCGGACGATCGCGGCCTTGGAGTCGAAGTAGCGGTAGAGCGTGGCCCTCGAGCACCCGGCCTCACGCGCCAGGTCGTCGATCGTCGTCTTGGCGAGACCGAAGCGAGCGACGCAGGTGAGCAGCGCAGCCGTGGCGCGGGCTTCGACGGTACCGCTGGTCAGGGTGCCACTGGCCTGAATGCCGGTGTGCTGCAGGTCGAGCGTGGTCATTCCGTGAGACGATACACCTGTTTTTGTCTCATTGTCGAGCAGGCACGAGGAGCCCGCCGAGCAACTCGCGCCGCACGAGCCGGTGCACCTCGACGGGATCGTCGAGGTCGTGGCGCCCGGGCGACGCCACCAGCGACAACGCCATGCGGGCCACGTACTCCGCAGCCCGGGGCAGGTCGGCATCGGTGCGCACGACACCCCGCTCCTGGTCGCGCTCGAGCATCGGGAGGAAGTAGGCGGCGATGTACTCGATGAGCCGGTGCTGCTCGACGGTGATGAGCGGGATGAGCCGGTCGGGTTCCGTCTCGAGCACCTTCTGCAGCACGTCGTGGTGGACGAGCTCGTCGCGTGCGAGGGGGATGGCTCGTTCGAGGAACTCGGCGAAGTCCGACGCGTGCCCGAGCTCCTCACCGAGGTGCGCGAAGAAGCGGGTCATCTCCCAGCCCACGGTCTCGCGGAGCAGCTCGTCGCGCCCACCGGGAAACTGCCGGTAGACGGTGGCGCGCGACACGCCTGCGGCACGCGCGGCGTCGTCCATCGTGGTCTTGGCGAGGCCGAGCCGCGCGATGCACGAGTACGTGCCGCGGAACACCTGGTCGCGCGAGCTCTCCGGCGACAAGCTCAGAGCCCCAGCAGGGGATCCAGACCGAACGTGAGCCCGGGTCGCTCGCGCACACCGCGGATGGCGAGCAGCACGCCCGGCATGAAGCACGACGTGCGGTCGTACGAGTCGTGGCGGATCGACAACGACTGGCCGTCCTTGCCGAGCAGCACCTCCTGGTGAGCGATCAGCCCACGCAGGCGCACCGAATGGATCGGGATGTCGGCCGCACCCTTCGCGCCGCGGGCGCCGGCGAGCGTGAGCTTCGTGGTGGGGTCGGGATCCCATTCGCTCGACGCGGCAGCCATGCGCTCGGCCGTGTTGATGGCGGTGCCCGACGGCGCGTCGACCTTGCCGCCGTGATGCAGCTCGATGATCTCGGCGCTGTCGAAGTAGGGAGCGGCCATCTCGGCGAAGCGCATCATCAGCACCGCGCCGATGGCGAAGTTCGGTGCGATGACCGCGTTGGCCTCGGACTCGTCGAAGCGCTTCGCGAGTTGCTCGATCTCCGATGCCTCGAACCCACTCGTACCGACGACTGCGTGCACCGCGTTGGTCGCGCACCATTCCAGGTTCTCGCGCGCGGCCCGGAGCACGGTGAAGTCGACCGCCACCTCCGCGCCTGCCTCGAGCAACGCATCGGCGGTGCGGGCGACGTTGAGGCCGGCACCGCGCACGCCGAGCTGGCGAAGGTCGATCCCGACCTGCTGGGGATCCACGGCTGCGACCAGCTCGAGCTCGGGATCGTCGAGCACGGCCTGGCACACCGTGGTGCCCATGCGGCCCCCCGCGCCAAGCACACCGACGCGAATCCTCGGCGATCCGATCATGTGTGAAATCTAGAGCAGTTCGAGCCCGGAGATCGGGCCGATCGCGGCCAGCGTGCGCTCCCCTGGTACGAGGATTCGCTCGATCACGCGGGCGACGTCGTCCGCCTGCACCTGCTCGACCTCGGCGACGACCTCGTCGATCGTCGGCACCTCGCCGAGCGTGAGCTCGGCCCGGCCGATGCGGTGCATCCGACTCGCGGAGCTCTCGAGCGAGAGGGCGAGCGAGCCGGCGAGGTGACCTTTCGCGCCGTCGAGCTCGCGTGAAGTGACGCCGCCGTCGCGCACGAGGCGGTCGAGCTCGCCGCGCAGGAGCCCGAGCACCTCTTCGACGTGCTCGGGCGCGGTGCCGGTGTACACCGCGAACGCGCCGGTGTCTTCGTACGCGGCACGGTACGAGAACACCGAGTACGCGAGGCCGCGTCGCTCGCGGACCTCTTGGAACAGTCGCGAGCTCATCCCCCCACCGAGCACCTGGTCGAGCACCGCCAAGGCAAAGCGGTCGGGATCGTCGCGACGAAGTGCGCGCATCCCGAGCACGAGGTGGGCCTGCTCCAGCGGACGGTCGAGGGCAGCCACCGGCAACGAAGCAGTGACCGCACCGCCGTTGCGGCGAGGCGGGCGGGCCAGCGAGCTCGTCGGCAGCGCGCGCTCCACCATCGCGACCACGTCATCGTGCTCGAGGTTGCCGGCCGCGGCGACCACGAGGTTCGACGGCTGGTAGTGGGAGTGGTGGTACTCGGCGATCGCGTCGCGCGACATCGCGGTGATCGTCTCGAACGAGCCCGCAACTTCACGACCGAGCGGGTGCCCTGAGAACAACGCGCCCGCGAACGCCTCGTGCACCAGATCGTCGGGCGTGTCGTCGCGCATCCGGATCTCTTCGAGGATCACCTGACGCTCCGACTCGACCTCCGCCTCGCGCAGCGCGGGCGACCAGATGATGTCGGAGAGGATGTCGAGTGCGAGCTCGAGATGCGTGTCGGGGACGCGAACGTAGAAGGCCGTGACCTCCTGGCCCGTGAACGCGTTCATGTCGCCACCGACCGACTCGACCGCTTCCGCGATCTCGTGCGCTTGACGCCGGTCGGTGCCCTTGAACAGCAGGTGCTCGAGGAAGTGACTCGCGCCCGCGAGGGGCTCCGCCTCGTCGCGTGACCCCGTGCCCACCCAGAAGCCGACCGCGACGGAGCGCAGCCCCGGCAACCGTTCGGTGACGACCCGCAGGCCCGAATCGAGACGGGTCCGCCGGATCCCCCCTGCGGGCTCAGACACGGAGTCGTCTTTGCCGTTCAGACACGGAGTCGGTTACCGACGGCGACGCGGTCGGCCACGACCACCGGCACCACCGCTGCCACCGGGGCGGTCCCCACCACGAGGGGCGCCACGACCGGCCTCGGCCGGACCGAGGTCGCCGAACTCCTCGCGTGCCTGGTTGTCCCAGGCCTCCTCGAACGATGCGACCTCGGCCGTCGAGCCGTTCGACTCGACGCGCTCCGGTCGTTCCGAACGCTCCGGACGGTCTGAACGCTCGGGCCGATCTGAGCGCTCCGGGCGGGGAGCCCGCTCCGGACGCGGGCCGGAGTCGTCGCCACCAGCACCCCCGTCGGCCCCGTCGTCGCCGGCGAGCGACAGCGAGAGCTTGCCCGAGTTGTCGATGTCGTCGACGCGCACGGTGACCTCGTCGCCGAGGTTCAGCACGTCTTCGACCCGCTCGACGCGCTTGCCGCGCCCGATCTTCGAGATGTGGAGCAGACCGTCGCGACCGGGAAGGATGTTGACGAACGCACCGAACTTGGTGACGTTCACCACCTTGCCGGTGTACTCGGCCCCGAGCTCCGCGGTGGGCGGGTCGAGGATGAGCTCGATGCGGCGACGAGCCTCTTCGACCGCGGCGCCGTCCTTCGAACCGATGCTGACGGTACCGACGACGCCGTCGTCGCTCACCGACACATCCGCGCCCGTCTCCTGGGTGATCGTGTTGATGACCTTGCCCTTGGGCCCGATCACCTCACCGATCTTGTCCATCGGGATCTCGAAGCTGACGATCTTCGGTGCGGTCTCACGCACGTCGGAACGGTGCGTGTCGATCGCGGCGTCCATCACGTCGAGGATCTTCATGCGTGCGTCGCGAGCTTGGAGCAGCGCCTGCGCGAGCACATCGGCCGGGAGGCCGTCGATCTTGGTGTCGAGCTGCAGCGCGGTGACGAAGTCGCGCGTGCCCGCCACCTTGAAGTCCATGTCGCCGAATGCGTCCTCGGTGCCGAGGATGTCGGTGAGGGTCGTGTACTTGCCTTCGGCGAACACGAGGCCCATCGCGATGCCAGCGACCGGCG
Organism: Acidimicrobiia bacterium; assembly: GCA_040510575.1. GTDB lineage: Bacteria > Actinomycetota > Acidimicrobiia > IMCC26256 > DASPTH01 > DASUMF01. The sequence goes on from JBEVIU010000120.1 coordinate 17,176, forward strand.
CCTTCAGCGGCACACCGCCGTCGAGCATCGAGAGGGTCGAGCCACACACCGACGCCATCGAGGTGGAGCCGTTCGAGCTGAGCACGTCGGAGACGATGCGCAGCACGTAGGGCCACTCTTCCTGCGACGGGACGACCGGCAGCAGCGCCCGCTCGGCCAGCGCGCCGTGACCGATCTCGCGACGCTTCGGCGAACCCACACGGCCGGTCTCGCCGGTGGAGTACGGCGGGAAGTTGTAGTGGTGGATGTAGCGCTTCGTGGTGCCGCGCAGCTCGTCGAGTCCGATGAACTGCTCCATGCGGGGCATGCCGAGGGTCAGCACGCTGAGCACCTGGGTCTCACCACGCTGGAAGAGGCCGGAGCCGTGCGCGGTCGGCAGGATCTCGACTTCGGCGGTGAGCTCGCGGATGTCGGCGGTACCACGGCCGTCGATGCGCAGGCCTTCGTTGACGATGCGGCTGCGCACGACCTTCTTCTGCAGCGACCGGAACGCGGGCTTGATCTGCTTGGCCCGGGTGGCGAACTGCTGCGGCTCGTCGGGCGTGCCGCACATCGCGAGCAGCAGGCCTTCGAGGATCTCGTCGAGCCGGTTGTTGCGAGCGGTCTTGTCCGCGATCGCCATCGCCTCCGACGTGCTGGCCGTGGCCTGCTCAGCGACGGTCTCGAAGACGTCGTCGTCGTAGTCGGAGTGGATCTCGTAGGGGATGTCGGCGATCGGGCCGCGCTCGGCGATGAGCGCGGTGCGGAGGTCCTTCTGGAGCTCGATCGACGCCTTGATCCACTGCTTGGCCTCTTCGAGGCCGCCGGCGATCACTTCCTCGTCGACCTTCGGCGCGCCTTCCTCGTAGAGCCGCCAGGTGGCCTCGGTGCCGCCCGCCTCGACCATCATGATCGCGATGTCGCCACCCTCGATCATGCGACCGGCGACGACGAGCTCGAACGTGGACTCGGTGCTCTCCTCGAACGTCGGGTGCGCGATCCACTCGCTGCCCTGACGCGAAAGACGCACCGCGCCGATCGGACCATCGAAGGGGATGCCCGACACGGTGAGTGCGGCCGACGCGCCGTTGATCGACGCGACGTCGTGCGGGTTGATGAGGTCGGCACCCATGACGGTGGCAACGACCTGCACCTCGTTGCGGAAGCCTTCAGGGAAGCTCGGGCGCAGCGGGCGGTCGGTGAGACGACAGGTGAGGATGGCGGGCTCGCCGGGGCGACCCTCACGCCGGAACACGCCGCCGGGGATCTTGCCCGCGGCGTACATGCGCTCCTCGACGTCGACCGTCAACGGGAAGAAGTCGATGCCCTCACGGGGCTTGCTGGTGACGACGGTGCTGAGGATGGTGGTGTCGCCCACCCGCACGAGCACCGCGCCGTCGGCCTGGGGAGCGAGCTTGCCGGTCTCCAGGGTCATCTCGAGTCCGGCCGCGTTGATCTTGCCGGACACTCGTACGGGGGAAGTCGCCATGTGGCGCACGTCCTTTCAATGCCTGCTTCTTCGGCAGGGCGGAAGGTCGAGCGGCGGCGATTCCCAGTTGTCGCCGTCCGGGTGCGGGCCTGTGGCCTCCCGGGCGGTGGCGACTGACAACCGACGCGGACGCTCGAGTTGTCGTAGTTCGCGAAAGCGGAGCGGCACGCGGCCGCTCCGTGCTTCGTGGTGTTCTTAGCGCCGCAGTCCCAACTTGGCGATCAGCGCCCGGTACCGCTCGACGTCGTTGCGACGCAGGTAGTCGAGCAGACGCCGCCGACGACCGACCAGCATCAGCAACCCCCGGCGGGAGTGGTGATCCTTGCCGTGCACCTTGAGGTGCTCGGTGAGGTGGTCGATTCGACCACTCAGCAGGGCCACCTGCACCTCGGGCGAACCCGTGTCGGTGGGATGGAGACGATGCTCGGTGATCGTTGCGGTGGTATCGGGCATGGCGTCTGAGACTATCACTCGGCGCTACGACCAGCTGGCTCGGCGCCGGGTCTCCTCCACGTCGAGCTCCATCTGGGCGACCAGAGCCTCGACGGAGTCGAACCGCTCCTGGCCCCGGATCCGGGTGTGGAACCGCACCGCTGCCGCCTGGTCGTACAGGTCGCCGGCGAAGTCGAGCAGGTGGGCCTCGAGCAGGAGCATCCCGGCCTCCTCGTAGAACGTCGGGCGCCGACCGAGCGAGATGGCGGCCACCCGGGCGACGCCGTCAGCCCCGGTGAACGTGCCGGCGTAGACGCCGTCGGCCGGGAGGCAGGCCCGTTCGGGCACCGCGACGTTGGCCGTGGGAAACCCCAGCTCCCGACCACGTTCGTCGCCGTGCTCGACCGTGCCCCGCACCTCGTGCGGGCGACCGAGCAGCGCGGCTGCACCTTCGACGTCACCCTCGGCGAGCAGCTCGCGGATCCGGGTGGACGAGTAGACGGTGCCGCCCGGCGCCGACGCCACGAGGCCGACCCCGATCACCTCGAACCCCAGGTCGGTGCCCATGTGCTCGAGCAGGGCCACGCTCCCGCCGCGGTTCTTGCCGAAGTGGAAGTCCGCACCCACGACGACCACCCGCGCCGACGCCGCCTCGACCAGCACCTCGCGCACGAACTCCTCCGCCGGCTCGCGTGACCGGTATTCGTCGAAGTGCAGGACGAAGCAGCGGTCGAGGTAGCCCGTCTCGGCGAGCAGCTCGAGCTTCTGGTCGGTGTTCGTGAGCAGCCTGGGCGCCGAGTCGGGACGCACCACCTCGGCCGGATGGCGGTCGAAGGTGATGCACACCGCGTCGAGCCCGCGCGCGTCGGCCAGCTCGCGGACGAGGCGCAACACCGACTGGTGCCCGAGGTGCACACCGTCGTACACCCCGATGGTGACGACCGCGCCGCGTTCCGAATGCAGCTGCGCGAGCTCGTCGACGATCTGCATCATCCGATCACCACTGCAGGCTTGCACGCGGCGCCGCGCCGCTCGTACACCGCCACCAGGTTGCCCGACTCGCGGTCGACGACAGCGATCGGGCGATCTTCCGCACCCTCGCCGAGCGCACCCTCACCGAGCGCGCCTTCACCGAGCGCGCCGGCCGGGAACACCATCCCGTGTGACACCGCTCGCACCTGCTCGGCGTCGATGTCGACGCGCGCGAGATCGCGCATCATCGCCGTGAGGGGCAACACCGCGTCCTCGGGCGCAGCGACGATCGCGTCGAGCGGGCGCGCCTCGTCGAGCCCGAACGAGCCGACGCGCAGCCGCCGCAGCGATCCGAGGTGCGCGCACCCCCCGAGGGCGACCCCGAGGTCGGCGGCCAACGATCGGATGTAGGTGCCGCTGCCGCACTCCACCAGCACCGTCGCCTCGGGGTAGGCGCCGGGGACGAACTCCTCCACGTCGAAGCGGTCGACGCGAACCGGACGCGGCGCGCGCTCTACTTCGAGCCCCTCGCGGGCGAGCTCGTGCAGGCGCCGTCCGCCGACCTTCACCGCCGAGACCATCGGCGGCAGCTGCTCGATCGCGCCGAGGAACTTGGTGGTCGCCTCCTCCACCTGCGCACGTTCGAGCGGCATCGGCTGTTGTTCGAGCACGTCGCCCGCCGCGTCGAGCGTGCTGGTGGCGATGCCGAACACGATCGTGCCGCGGTAGGCCTTGCCTGCTTCCTGGAGGTACTTCAGGAGTCGCGTCGCGCGGCCCAGGCCGACGAGCAGCACGCCCGTGGCGTCGGGATCCAGGGTGCCGGCGTGGCCGATCCGCCGCTGCCCGTAGACGCCGCGCAGCTTCGCGACCACGTCGTGCGAGGTCCACGCCGCCGGTTTGTCGACGACCAGCAGGCCGTCGCGCATCAGAGCGCGTCGCGGATGAGTGCAGCGACGTCGCGGACCGCGAGTGGCGACTCGAAACCTGCTGCGAAGCGATGACCACCGCCGCCGTGCGCCGCGGCGATCGCGCTCACGTCGACGTCGCCCAGCGACCGGAGGCTCACCCGCACGGTGGAATCGGCCTCTTCCTTGAGCACGCAGGTGACCTCGGCCTCCGTCGTGCGGCGCAGGATGTCGATGAGGCCCTCGACTTCCTCGAGCGTCACCGCGTGGCGCTCGAGCATGTCCTGGGTGACGGCTGTCCACACGAAGTGGCGCTCGACGTCGAGCTCCGCGATCGCGAGCGCCTCGCTCAGCAGCTGGAGGTAGGCGAAGCGGTGCTCCTCGAACAGCATGCGCGACAGGCGCGACACGGGCACGTCGTACTCGACGAGCTCACGGGCGAGGTCGAAGACGCGTGGCGTGGTGGTGTCGTATTGGAAGCGACCGGTGTCGCACACGAGCGCCGCGTAGAGCGCGACCGCGGCGGAGTCGGTGAGGCCGAGCCCGAGCTGGTGCACGAGCCGACGGACGAGCACACCGCTCGCCGCGGCGTCGGGGTCGATGACGTTGATCGTGCCGTAACACGTGTTCGACACATGGTGGTCGAGCACGATGAGCTGCCGCGCCGCGGTGGCCGACGGCTCGAGCTGGCCGAGGCGTCGCAACGACCCGCAGTCGAACGTGACCATCACGTCGGGCTCTGCGGGGAAGTCCTCGGGCTTGGTGAGCAGGTCGAGACCCGGGAGCTCCCGGTAGTGCGGTGCGACCACGAACGGCGGTGGGAACGATGCGACCACGTCGCGGCCGGCGGCACGCAACACGTGGAACAAACCCAGCATCGAGCCGAGCGCGTCCCCGTCGGGGTTCACGTGGCACGCCAGCGCCACCACGTCGGCCGACGCGATCGCGCGAGCGGCGTGCTCGAGGCTCTGCTCGACGGCCGCGTCGTGCGCGCTCATGCGGGTGACTCGTCGTCGGCGTGGAGTCCGCGGATGATCTCCTCGACGCGTTGTCCGTACGCGATCGACGGGTCTTCGACGAAGGTGAGCTCGGGCACGTACTTGAGGCGGATCTGGCGCGCCAGCGCACCCTGCACGTGCGGAGCGGCCGACTGCAGCGCGGCCCGCGTCGCGGCTCGGCTCTCGTCGGTCGCTGGCACCGGCACTCCCCCACCTCGACGCCCGGTCGCTTCGAGCGACGAATAGTAGACCGTTGCCGAACGCAGGTCGGCGTTGACCTCGACGCCGGTCACCGTGACGAGCCCGAGCCGCGGGTCGTTGAGCTGCTCGACCTCGTCGGCGATCACCTCGCGCACCACCTCGTTGACCCGCGCCATGCGCGGGTACTTCCGAGGCGAGCCGCGACGGGTCATGCGAGCTCACGCTCGTAGAGGGTGGCCCCGTCGCTCTCGAGCCAGGCAACCTCGATGCCGAGCAGCTCGACATCGGGTGCGGCGGCGACGAAGCGCTCGACCGCGTCGAGGAGCTCCTGACACCTGCCGTCACTCTCGGCGACCACGGCCACTGCGATCTCCGCGCGCTGCCACTGGTCCTGGTGCCCGACCTCGGCGACCGAGATCCGGAACCGGTGGCGCAGGCCGTCGACGATGGGCCGGATCGTCGCCCGCTTCGCCTTCAGCGATCGGCTCGCCGGGACATGGAGGTCGAACGTCATCGCCGCGGCGTGCATCCCCCCATTCTCGTCGCTCACGCACCGCGCGCAAGGGTCGGCACCTCGGAATGGGATAGACCACCACTCGTGCAGCCACCCGAAGCCGAGCTCGCGGCCATCGACGACGCGTTCGCGCTGGTGCTCCCGGCTCTCGATTCGCTCGACGACGGCCAGGCGCGTGGGCCGTCGCTGCTCCCCGGCTGGTCCCGTGGGCATCTGCTCACGCACCTGGCCCGCGCGTCCGAGGGCGACCGTCGGTGCGTGGAGGGCGCGGCTCGCGACGAGGTGGTCATGAAGTATCCCGCGGGAGCGGACGGGCGCGCCGCTGACATCGACGCCGGCGCAGGTCGCGACGCGGTCGCGCTCGTCGCCGACGTCGTGTCGGCACAGCGCGCGCTCATGGACGCGTTGCGCAGCCTCCCGGACGACGCGTGGGAGCGGCGTGCCGGAACCCTGGTGGGAGTGCGGACAATGGTCGAGCTCGCGATCGCGCGGCGACGCGAGCTTCTCGTGCACCTCGTCGACCTCGACGTCGGCGTCGAGCCGACGGATCTCCCGCGGGACTACCTCGACGTTGACGCCGATTGGCTGGCCGAGTTCCGCCCGACGTGGTGACGGGCTACGCGGTGCGGGCGATCTCGCGGAGGTCGTAGGTCTCGATGATGTCGCCCGACTTGAGGTCCTGGTAGTTCTCGAGCCCGATACCGCACTCGAAACCGGACTGCACCTCGCGCGCGTCTTCCTTGAAGCGCTTGAGCGACGAGATCACACCGTTCCAGATCACGACGCCGTCACGAAGGAAACGCACCTTCGAGCCACGGGTGATCGTGCCGTTGCGCACGAAGCAACCAGCGACCTTGCCGACACGCGGCACGGAGAACACCTCGCGCACCTCGGCATCGCCGGTGACCACTTCCTCGAACTCGGGCTTGAGCATGCCGAGAAGCGCGGCCTGCACATCCTCGATGATCTGGTAGATCACCTCGTACAGCCGCATGTCGACGCCCTCGACCTGCGCGAGCTCGCGCGCCTTGCGATCGGGGCGCACGTTGAACCCGATCACGGTTGCGTTCGAGACGGCCGCGAGGTTCACGTCGGACTCCGTGATCCCACCCACTGCGCGGTGCACGAACGACAGCCGGACCTCGTCGTGGGTCTGGTCGAGCTTGCGCAGCGCGTCGGTGAGCGCTTCGAGCGAGCCTTGCACGTCGGCTTTGACCACGAGGTTGAGCGTGGCGACCTCGCCGCGCTGCACCATCGCGAAGATGTCCTCGAGGCGAGCACCGCCCGCGAGGCTCATCGGGTGCTTGAGGCTCGCGGCGCGGCGACGATAGGCACGAGCCTCCGCCACGGTGCGCGCGGTCTTCTCCTCCGGCGCGACACGAAGTTCGTCACCGGCGAGCGGCACGTCGTCGAGACCGAGGACCTCGACCGGCACGGACGGCCCGGCTTCGGCAATCGACTCGCCGTTCTGGTCGAACATCGCCCGCACGCGGCCCCATGCGCCGCCGGCGACGATCGGGTCGCCGACGCGCAGCGTGCCCTTCTCGACGATGGCGGTGACGACCGGACCGCGGCCCTGGTCGAGGTTCGACTCGAGCACCAGGGCGCGAGCAGAAGCCTTCGGGTTGGCGCTGAGCTCTTCGAGCTCGGCGACGAGGAGCAGCGCTTCGAGCAGCTCGGCGACGCCCTGACCGGTGGGCGGCGCCACGTCGATCACGATCGTGTCGCCACCCCATGGCTCGGGCACGAGCTGTTGCTCGACGAGCTGCTGACGCACGCGGGTCGGGTCGGCGTCCTCACGGTCGACCTTGGTGACCGCGACGACGATCGGCACGTCGGCCGCACGCGCGTGGCTGATCGCTTCCATCGTCTGCGGCATCACGCCGTCGTCGGCCGCGACCACGAGCAC
>JBEVIU010000121.1:0-8376 GCA_040510575.1 Acidimicrobiia bacterium
GCTGCTCGCTCAGGCGCTGGAGGTGTTCGGCGAGCGCGCCTCCTCGTGTGTGGTCGACCGCTCGTTGAGCGATCCGACCTTCCAGCCCCTCCTCGACGCGACCGTCGCCGCGCCGTACGCCGAGCCCGACCCGTCGGTGTCGGAGGCGTTCACCCGCCGGATCAGCGCGATCGTCGCCACCTGCGCCGACGCCTGACGCTTCCCGTTCCCGGTCGGACGCGCCCGGTCAGACGACGAAGTACTTGGCGTCCGGGTGGGGAACGATGATCGCGCTCGTGCTCTGTTCGGGCTCGAGCTGGAACTCCTCGGTGAGCTTCACGCCGATGCGGTGCAGCTGCAGCAATTCGTCGAGCTTCGCCTGGTCGTCGAGGTCCGGACACGCGGGGTAGCCCCACGAGTATCGCGACCCCCGATACTGCTGACGAAACAGGCCGGCGATCGTCGGGCCGTCTTCGTCGGCGAAGCCCCACTCCTCACGGATGCGCCGGTGCCAGAGCTCGGCCAGGGCTTCGGTCATCTCGACCGACAGCCCGTGACAGAGCAGGTACTCCTGGTAGCGGTTCTCCGCGAAGAGCTCGCGCTCGCGCTGTGATGCGAGCTCGCCGACCGTGACCACGTGGAACGCCGCGTAGTCGGCGTCGCCACTGTCGACCGGTCGGAAGAAGTCGGAGATGCACAGGTTGCGGTCCTCGCGCTGGCGCGGGAAGTTGAAGCGGAGGCGCTCGGTGCGCCGATCGTCGTCGGTCCACACCACGAGGTCGTTGCCGTCGGCGTTCACCGGGAAGTAGCCGTAGAGCACCGACGGGACGAGCCACCCCTCGGCCTTGGCCGAGTCGAGCTCGGTGCGCAGCACCGCCCGGATCCGCTCCTTGAAGTCGGTGTCGGTCTCGGAGATGGTCTTGTCGGGACGGAACTGCCACTGGTTCCGGAAGAGCGCGGTCTCGTTGATGTACGCGGCGATGTCGTCGAGCGCGATTCCCTTGGCGACGCGCGCACCGAGGAAGGGCGGCGTGAAGATGGGCACGTCGACGGCGACGTCGGAGCGGGTGAGCACGGGCGGGCGGTCGTCGGTGCGTGCACCGCGCGGCTCGCGGCGCGGGATGTCGCGTCCGCCGAGCGCCCGGCCGAACTCGGGGTCGATCGTGCCGCTCCGCTTGCCCTCCATGAGGGTGTCCATCGTGTGGAGCCCCTCGAACGCGTCCTTCCCGTAGAACAGCCGGCCGTCGTAGATCTCGCGCAGGTCGCGTTCGACGTAGGTGCGGGTGAGCGCGGCGCCGCCCAGGAGCACGGGTGTCTCCGCGAGCCCCTGCACGTTCAGCTCTTCGAGGTTCTCGCGCATGATCAGCGTGCTCTTCACGAGCAGGCCGCTCATGCCGATGGCATCCGCGTTCACCTCTTTCGCCTTGTCGACGAATGCGGCGAGCGGCGCCTTGATCCCGATGTTGTGCACCTCGTAGCCGTTGTTGGTGAGGATGATGTCGACGAGGTTCTTCCCGATGTCGTGCACGTCGCCCTTGACCGTGCCGATCACGAGGCGTCCCTTGCCGCCGGCGTCGGCCTTCTCCATGTGCGGCTCGAGGTACGCGACCGCGGTTTTCATGGTCTCCGCGCTCTGCAACACGAACGGCAGCTGCATCTCGCCCGACCCGAACAGGTCGCCGACGACCTTCATGCCCTCGAGCAGCACGTCGTTGACGATCGCGAGCGCAGGCAGGGTGGAGAGCTGCGCTTCGAGGTCGATCTCGAGACCGTCCCGGTCGCCGTCGATGATGCGGTGCTTGAGTCGTTCCTCCACCGTCCAGCCCGACCGGTCTTCGCGCACCACGGCCGAGGCGTCGACACCTTCGAAGAGCGCCATGAGCTCGGTGAGCGGGTCGTAGCCGTCGCGGCGCCGGTCGTAGACGAGGTCGAGAGTGACCTCGCGCACGTGATCGTCGATCTTGTGCATCGGCATGATGCGTGCCGCGTGCACGATGGCAGCGTCGAGCCCGGCTTCGCGACACTCGTGGAGGAACACGCTGTTCAGCACGTGACGGATCACGGGCTTGAACCCGAAGCTGATGTTCGACACCCCGAGCACCGTCCACACGCCGGGGAGCTCCGCCTTGATGCGGCGGATGCCCTCGATCGTCTCGATGCCGTCCTGGCGGCTCTCCTCGATGCCGGTCGCGAGGGTGAGCGTGTTGCAGTCGAACAGGAGATCACTCGCGTCGAGGCCGTAGCGATCGACCGCGAGGTCGCGGATGCGCCGCGCGATCTCGACCTTGCGGTCTGCGCTCCGCGCCTGGCCCTCTTCGTCGATGCACATGCACACGACGGCCGCGCCGTAGTCGCGTGCGAGCGACATCACGCGGTCGAAGCGCTTGCCCTCCTCCTCGCCCTCTTCGAGGTTCGCGGAGTTGAGGATCGCTTTGCCGCCCGAGTGCTGTAGGCCGACCTCGAGCACGTGTGGCTCGGTGGAGTCGAACACGAGGGGGAGCCCTGCCTGCGTCGCGAGACGGCTCGCGAGCTCGTCCATGTCGAGGCCGCCGTCGCGTCCGACGTAGTCGACGCAGAGGTCGAGGACGTGTGCCCCCTCCTTCACCTGCTCGCGAGCCATCTGGACGCCGACGTCCCAGTCGGCGTCGAGCATGGCGTTGCGGAATTTCTTCGAGCTGTTCGCGTTCATGCGTTCACCGATGGCGAGGAACGCGCTGTCCTGGTGGAAGGTGACCGGGCTGTAGATCGACGAGCAGCTCGGTTCGAAGTCGATGGTGCGCTCGACCGGCGCGCGTTCGCCGATGCGGTCGACCACCGCCTTCAGGTGCTCGGGTGTGGTGCCGCAACAACCACCGACGATGTTCAGGCCGAACTCGGGGATGAATCGCTCGTGCGCGTCGGCGAGCGCGTCGGGCGTGAGGTCGTAGTGCATGTGCCCGTCGACGATCGACGGCAGTCCTGCGTTGGGCAGGCACGACAGGAACGTGCGCGCGTGGCGAGCGAGGTAGCGCAGGTGCTCGGTCATCTCGCCGGGGCCCGTCGCGCAGTTCATGCCGATCACGTCGGGGCGGAGCGCTTCCAACGCCGTGAGCGCGGCGCCGATCTCCGAGCCCACGAGCAGCCGGCCGGTCGTCTCGACCGTGACCTGCACCATGATCGGCACGTCGCGTCCGGCGCGTTGCATCGAGCGGCGCGCGGCAACCATCGCCGCCTTGCCCTGGAGGAGGTCCTGCACCGTCTCGATCAGGATGACGTCGACACCACCCGCGAGCAGGCCGTCGAGCATCACCTCGTAGGAGTCGCGCAGGTCGACGAAGCCGATCTGGCCGAGCGACGGGAGCTTCGTGCCGGGTCCGACCGAGCCGATGACGAAGCGGGGGCGGTCGGGAGTGGAGAACTCGGTGGCGACTTCCTTGGCGATGCGGGCGGCCTGTTCGTTGATCTCGTAGGTCTGCTCGCCGATCCCGTACTCGGCGAGCACCGTGCCGAAGGCGCCGAAGGTGGCCGTCTCGACCGCGTCGACGCCGACGTCGAAGTACTCGGTGTGCATCTGGCGGATCAGATCGGGGCGCGTGAGCACGAGGTGCTCGTTGCAACCCTCGAGCGCCGCGCCGCCGAAATCGTCGGGTCCGAGGTCGTGGCCCTGCACCCACGTGCCGAACGCGCCGTCGAACACCAGGACACGCTCGCGAAGGGCCGAGAGGAAGGTGGACATCGTCAGCCAGGGTACCGGAGTACCTCTGCGGCCCTTGCAGTCATTGCCCGGTTCGCCGTTCGGCACGGAGCCCGGGTTCGCCGTTCGGCGCGGAGCCCGGTTCGCCGTTCGGCACGGAGCCTGGTTCGCCGAGTGCGTCAGTCGACCCTGGTGGTTCCTCGTCGCGAGACGCGCACGGCGTGGTCGGCTCGTGCCCACAGCTCGCGGTCGCCGCTGCTGTCGCCGTAGGCCCACACGTACGACGCTGCGCCGCCCACGTACGCGTCGAGCCTGCGGGCCTTCTCGAGACCGCGGACGTTCGGCGCGGCCAGGTCGCCCGTGAGTGTGCCGTCGGGCCCGACCGCGAGCTCGGTGCACAGGACCTCGTCGAAACGGAGCTGCTCGGCGATCGGTCGCAGGTACACGCCGAGCGAAGCCGACACGATCACGAGCTCGTGGCCCTGGGTGCGGTGCCAGTCGGCGCGCTGGACCATGTCGGAGCGCAGGTGGCGCTGCACGATCTCGAATGCGAAGCCGCGGCCGATCTCGTCGAGCGCCGCCGCGTCGTACCCGCCGAACAGGTCGCGCAGGACGAGTGCCTTCAGCGCGTCGCGCGACCGAGCGGATCGAGGCTGACGGGCGACGCGGGCCGTGTTCACGGCCATCGCGCGCCCGACCGCCGCGCTCCCTGCGACGCGACGCAGGAACGGCGCGAAGTTGTCCCGGCTCGACAACGTGCCGTCGAAGTCGAATGCCGCGACGTGGCGCATCCCTGGCGCTCCTGGCGTCGGAGTGCTCACGTGGGGGACGAAACGGTGAGCCCCGCAGCGCGGGCGGCGTCGATCGTGCGAGCGTCGTAGGAGTAGAAGACGACATCGTCGGGCGCGAGCGCGAGCGCGGTCGCGATGTGGATCGCGTCCAGCGGCCGAAGCGTCGATGGCTCGAGACGCGAGGCGGCGGAGACGACCGTCCTGTCGACCGGGAGCGTGCCGAGCGGGAGCAGCGCGGCCCGCGCCTGCGCTCTCCCTTCGTCCCCGCGCGCGCGCGACGCCGCCCGGGTGACTTCGATGACGGTGAGATCGCTCGAGACCCAGTGATCGTGCGCGCGGAGTGCGTGACGGAGTGCTGTCGACTGCTGCTCGTCGAGCACCAGCTTCGTCATCGCCGACGATTCGACATACGCCGCGCTCACTCCTTGCCCTCGCGGTCGGCCGCCAACGCGTCGGTGCCCGCCGTGGAAACGGGACCGAGCGGCAGGGGCAGATCGTCGATCGAGCCGGTCCCCGGGCGCAGCCGCCCTTCCGCGACCAGCCGGTCGTAGGCGCTCTCGGGCTCCCGACGCGGTGCGAGCACCGCAATGGGGTGGCCGTGTTCGGTGACCTCGAGGCTCTCGCCTGCTTGCACGCGTCGCAGGTACACGCTCAGGTTCTGGCGCAGCTCCCGCACACCGACGCGCTCCATGACGCACAATGTAGCACAATTGCAGTTCGGTCACGCCCCAGTGCGCTCGCCGGCGTCGCGCAGGGCTTCCTTCCAGGTGCGGAACCGGTGATGCACGACGCCGTCGGGCCCGGTGCCTTCCCCCGAGCCGTCGGCGAAGAGCCGGTAGGTGAACGTGGTCGCGAGGTCGTCGGCCGCGATCGCGAGGTAGCGGGCATCGCCGTGGGTCGGCGGCCCCGCGCGCCAGAGGAGCCAACCATGGATGCGGCGCAGGTAGCCGGCGTCGGGCTGGCCGATGTCGGCCCCGAGGTCGCGGAGGGCCGCGGGTGCCTCGATCCAGGCGTCGGCGTGGATGGTGCGCTCGCGCTGGGGCGTGGCCGGGAGCTCCGCGGTGTGCACCGGCGTGTGGTCGAACGGCCGCTCGGTCGACTTCACCCTGCGCAGTCCATCAGGTGGTCCGATCGGGCACCGAAGGTCAGATCGGGAGCTTGCGGAAGATCGGTCGGGGCACGTGGCGCAGGACCGACATCACGTAGCGCAGCGTCGGGGGAACCCACACCGTCTCGGTACCGCGCTCGAGCCCGTGCACGATCGCGTCGGCGACCGCGTCGGCAGTGGTGGACAACGGAGCCGGATCCATGCCCGCGGTCATCTTCGTGTGCACGAACCCGGGTCGCACGACCATCACGTGCACGCCGGTGCCGACGAGCGCGTCGCCGAGCCCTTGGAAGAACGCGTCCATGCCGGCCTTCGACGAGCCGTACACGAAGTTGGAGCGGCGGGCGCGCTCGCCCGCAACCGACGAGAGCGCCACGATCGTGCCGTGGCCCTGCGTCTGCATGCGCTGCGAGATGGGTACGGCGGTCGACACGGAGCCGAGGTAGTTCACCTGGGCGATCTCCACCGCGGCAGCGACGTCACGCTCGGCGATCTCCTGGTCGCCGAGCACGCCGAAGGTGAGGATGGCGAGGTCGATGTCGCCGGCGAGCGCGAAGGCGTCGTCGACCAGCGCGCCGTGCTGGTCGGTGTCGTGCGCGTCGAAGGCGATCGTCTCCACCGTCGTGGCACCGAGGCCGCGCAGCTCGGCGGCGAACGCTTCCACCGACGCCGGATCGCGGACCGCGAGCACGACGGTGCGCGCGCGGCGGGCGACGAGCTTGCGCAGCGTCGCCTGCGCGATGTCGGAGTTCGCGCCCAGCACGAGCACCGACTGCACCGATCCCAACGCGTCCTTCATGAATTCGCTCTCCACCTTCTTCTTCCGTTTCGGCGTACGACAGCCCACCGTATCGGTGGCTGGGGTACGCCAAAACGACTGATTGGTCGGGTCAGGGCAGGCCGAGGCGGCGCTGCAGGTCGGACTGGAGCACGCGGTCGGGATCGACCCGTGCGCGGAGCGTTGCGAAGCGCTCGAGCTCCGGGTACATCACGCCCAGGAGCTCGGGCCGCAGCCGCGAGTCTTTCGCGAGGTAGACCCGACCGCCGGCGTCCGCGACCAGCTCGTCGAGACGGTCGAGCAACTCGGCCAGACCAGGCACGGTGCAGGGGATGTCGAGCGCGAGCGTCCAGCCCGGGATGGGGAACGACAAGGGCCCCGGGTTCCCGGGCCCGAACCGCTTGAGCACGGCGAGGAACGACGCGGCGCGGGCCTCGCTCAACATCTCGATCGAGCGCCGCACCGTGTCCGTGGCTGCGTCGGGCACCACGTACTGGTACTGCAGGAACCCACGGCTGCCGTACATGCGATTCCACCCGCGCACGCCGTCGAGCGGATGGAAGAACGAGGAGATCGTCTCGACGTGGCCGTGCAACGCGGGAGTGACGCGATACCAGAACTCGTTGAACGCGGCGACGCTCACCCGGTTCAGGAGGCGGTTGGGCGCCCAGGGTGGCGCGCCGATGCGCGCGCGTGGATCGAAGCGACGAGGTTCGGCGCGCAGGTTCGCCGGGAGCTCGTCGACTCGGGCGTGGTCGCCGCGTGACACGACCGAACGCCCGAGCGACGCGCCACGCGCGAGGCAGTCGATCCACGCGACCGAGTACCGATCGGTGTCGTCGGCGCCCTCCGCCATCTGCGCCATCGTCGCGTCGAGATCGGGCTGGCGCTCGTGGCGCGCACGCATGTACGCGGTCTCCACCGGCAGGAGACGCAACGTGACCTCGCTCACCACACCGGTGAGGCCGAGCGCGCCGGCGGTGCCCCAGAACAGCTCCGGGTCGTCGGCGGACGTCACGTCGAACACGCCCTTCGGCGTGTGCAGCGTGAACGAGTCGACGTGGTTGGCGATGCTGCCTTCGACGTGGTGGTTCTTGCCGTGCACATCGGCGGCCAACGCGCCGCCCACCGTCACGAGCCGGGTGCCGGGCGTGACGGGGACGAACCAGCCGAGCGGCAGCAGCACGCGCATCAGGGTGTCGAGGCTCACGCCGGCGTCGACCCGCACCACGCCCTGCGCGACGTCGATCTCGCGCACCTCGTGCAAGGAGCACGCGTCGAGGACGGTCCCGCCGGCGTTCTGGGCTGCGTCGCCGTACGACCGGCCCAGTCCGCGCGGGATCAGTCCCCGAGGCCCGGCTTCGCTCAGCAGCGTGTCGACGTCGGCACCGCCGTCGACTTCGGTGAGCTCGGCGCGCGTCGGCGCGGTGCGGCTCCACCCGCTCAGGAGCGTTGGCAGGGACTCCATGCGTGGGTCAGCCACCTGCCACGCCGAGGAGGAACGTGAGTGCCCACAACGCGCCCAGGATCTGCAGCACCCGGTCGCTCAGCACGACCTCTTCCGGCGCGCCACCTCCGCCCTTCTCGATGACCAGCGCGTAGCGCAGGACCGCGATCACGAGCGGGACGATCGACAAGCGGAACCACGTGGTGTCACCGGTCGCGCTCGCGTTCTCGAATGCCCACAGGCAGTACGCCGTGATCATCACGCCCGACGCCACGGCTCGGACGTAGCTGAGGTACGCGGTCGAGTAGGCGCCGAGTGTGCTGCGGTGCGCGAGCGAGTCGGAGCCGAGCTCCACCTGCTCGGCGTGACGCTTCCCCGTGACGATGAACAATGATCCCGCGCCCGCGACGATGAGGAACCAGTCCGACAGCACCACGTCGGTGGCGACACCGCCTGCGATGGCGCGGAACACGAAGCCGGCGGCCACCGCCGCGATGTCGAGCACCGGCTCGTGCTTGAGCCAGATCGTGTACGAGAGCGTGACCACGACGTATGCCGCGACGACCAGGGTGAGCCTGCCGCCGTTGATCGGCGCGGTGA
>JBEVIU010000122.1:0-13353 GCA_040510575.1 Acidimicrobiia bacterium
GTGATGATCATCCCCCAGCCCTCGCGCGACGAGGTCATGCCGAGCACCCACGCCTCGCGGTACAGATCGACCTTGGCCGCTTCGTCGATGCGACCGGGCAGCGAGATCCAGTCGTCGGCGTCGGCCGCGTGGATCTGGGCCAGCAGCTCGTCGCGGCAGTAGCCCTCCCCCGCGATCACCGCACGAAGCTCAGGGTGCTTGGGCTTGGTGGCGACGAGGGCGTCGATCAGGAGGTCGAACCGCTTCACGGGCACGAGCCGACCGACCGCGACGACGAGCGGCGTCGGCGACTTCGCCCCACCGGGTGTGTAGTGCGCGTCGACGCCGGGCGGCACGACCGTGATCCGCTCGTCGGTGAACTTCAGGTCGTGCACCAGCTCGCGACGACTCGACTCCGACAGCGTGACGATGTCGGTGTGGCGGTAGATCGGGGGCGCGAGGCGCGACTCCACGAAGTTGCCGAACCTCGCCATGTTCGGCGGCAACGACATCTTCCACATCTCGGCGTGCACGTGGTGCAACCAGGTCACGTGCGGGGTGCGCGACCACACGGGCGAGAAGAACGGCATGCCGTTCCAGATCTCGACCAGGCCGTCACGTCCGCCGTGCCAGCCCATCATCTCGCTCAAGATGGCACGCGGGAACACCATGTACCGACCCGCCTTGCGGATCACGCGGTAGCCGTCGCGGTACGTCACCATCGGGCGGTTGGCGGCGTAGGAGGTGCGCATCGTCACGTCGAGACCGGCTTCGGTCCACAGCGCGGCGATGTTCGACGCGTGCACCTCCGAGCCACCGGCTTCCGGGTCGTCGAGATCGCGCCACGCGAGGATGCTCACGCGCTCGAGCCCTGCTGCTGCGGCGATGTCGCCCAGCTTTGCGATCTCGATGTCGTGCTCGAGGCGCGACCCGGTCTCGTTGGCAGGCGTGCTCGCCGCCGCACGGGCGGAACGTCGGGACCGGAACATGATGGGGGGACGATAGACAGGACGCCGCGCGTCACGCAGGCGCGTCGGCGACCTCTTCGTGGTATTCCTCCTCGACGTTCACCGACCACACGTCGTGGTGGGCGCCGAAGATGTTCTCGACCGACAGCATCGCCGTGTACATCGAGTGATCCTGGTTGTTGTAGCGGTGCATGCCGTTGCGGCCGACGGGATACACGTTGGGCGTGTTCGCCTCGAGCCACCTGCGCAGCGTGTCGACGTTGGCCTTGTACTGCGCGTCGTAGAACGGATACGCCTTCGGCGTGCGCACCACGTAGCCGGCCTCGACCTTCGAAGCGACGAGGAGGCCGAGCTGATCCATCTCCTTCGTCGCGACGGCGACGAGCTCCTCGTCGGACTTGTTCCACCACTCGTCGTCTTCGTTGACGAAGATCTCGACACCGAGACAGGTACGGCCGTCCTTCACGAGGTACGGCGACCAGCGCCCGAAGTTCTGCACGCGGCCGGCCTTCACGCTGGTGTCGTTGAGGTAGATCCAGTTGTCGGGAAAGCTGAACTCCTCGGGCACCACGAGGCCGACGGTGATGTGCGCGCGGTAACGAAGGCTCGTGGCCGCACGCTTCACGTCGTCGGGCACGGGCGGGTCCATCGCCTCGAGCAGGGCGCTGATCGGCATCGACGAGATCACGTCGGTGCACTCGTAGCGGTTGGTGGTGCCGTTGGCGTCGGTGATCACCGCGGTGGCTTTGCCGTCGGCGTGCTCGATCTTGACGACCGTGGAGTCGAACACGACCTTCGAGCCCTTGGCCTCGACGAGCTCAGTGGCCTTCTCCCACATCTGGCCGGGGCCGTACTTCGGGTAGTTGAACTCCTCGATGAGGCTCGTGATCTGCTTACCCTTGGCGCGCCGGGCCTTCACCGCCTTCGGCGTGAGCGCGTCGACCACGGCCCGCCAGATCGAGAGGTCCTTGATGCGCTGCGCGCCCCAGTCGGCCTGGATCTCGCTGCAGGGCACGCCCCACACCGTCTCGCTCTGGCCCTTGAAGAAGTGCTCGTAGAGGCGCCAGCCGAAGCGCGACGCGACGAAACCTTCGAGCGTGCTCT
Source organism: Acidimicrobiia bacterium (assembly GCA_040510575.1). Taxonomy (GTDB): domain Bacteria; phylum Actinomycetota; class Acidimicrobiia; order IMCC26256; family DASPTH01; genus DASUMF01. Next base: position 2,052 of record JBEVIU010000122.1, read on the forward strand.
GGTCCTTCGGCGGCTTCACCCGCACCCACAGGTACGACGCCATGCAGCGCACGGCCTCGACCGGCCCGAGGTTCATGAGCGCGTTCTTGGCGTTGATCGGGTAGTCGTAGAACTTGCCGCGGTAGTAGATGCGGCTCATGCGCGGTCGGCGCAGGAACTCGTCCTTGCCGAGGATCTCGAACCACAGGTCGTTCACCGGCTTCACCTTGGTGAAGAAGCGGTGGCCGCCGATGTCGAAGCGCCAGCCGTCGCGCACTGCGGTCTTGCTGATGCCGCCGACGACGTCGTCGGCTTCGAGGATCGTCGGCGCGACGCCCTGCTTGGTGAGCATGTAGGCGGCGGTGAGCCCTGCGGGCCCGGCGCCGATGACGACGACTTCGGGGGCGGGACCCTCGGTGCCGCCGCCTGCAGGCGCGGGTGTGGTGGACGTGTCGGTCACGAGGAGGACGCTCCGTTGCGTGTCGGTGACTCGGGCAGCCGCGACGGGCGCCGGCAGGGCCGGCGACCGGGATCGGTGTGGGCAGATTCTACGGGGTCGCCGCGGTTTTCGGCGGTCTCACGGGTCCGCCCCAGATCAAGCGGCCAGGTCACACCAGGCCCTGCTCCGCTGCCTGCACCACCCAGGGCACCACCTCGTCGAGGATCTCGTCGAGGGTGGTGGCGGCTTCGAAGCCCAGTTGGTCGCGCGCCTTGGCCGTCGAGGGCACACGCTGGGCCACGTCGTGCTCGTAGGGATCGTCGCACTCGTAGCGGAACGGGTCGCCTGGGCGCAGGCGCCGCCAGATCGCCTCGGCCAGGTCGAGCACGCTCGTGCCCGTCGGGCTGGCGAGGTTGAAGTCGTCGTTGCGGGCCGCGGGGTGCTCCATGGCGGTGACGATCCCGGCTGCGATGTCGGCCGCGGCGGTGTAGTGGCGCACCTGGCGGCCGTCGCCGAGCAGGTGGAGCGGGTCCTGACCGCTCAAGACCTTGCGCACGAGATCGGGCACCACGTGGGTGAGCGCGAGTGAGGCGCTGCCGTCCGCGGTGCCCGGGGTCCCCGACTCGCGGAGCTCGCCGATGCCGACGGCGTTGAACGGGCGCACGATCGTGTACGGCAGTCCGTGCTGTTCCCAGGCGGCGCGGGCGAAGTACTCGACTGCGAGCTTCTGGAAGCCGTAGCTCGACATCGGCGGCGGGATCCGCCGTTCGTCGCCCTCCACCGACGCGCCGCCCGGGCCTGCCTCGTACACCACCGCGCTGCTCACGTACGTCACCTTCTGGAGACGGCCGTCGCGGTGCGCGGCGATCGCAGCGTCACATGACGCCGCGGTGATGCGCTCGTTCGCGGCGAGCAGGTCGTAGGCACGATCGTGGAAGTAGGCGATGCCGCCGATCATCGCCGCGGCCGCGATGAAGTGATCGCAGCCATCCAGCGCGCCGGCGAGCACATCCGGGTCGCGGGCGTCGCCGACCACGAGCGTGTAGCGGGGGTCGTCGTCGTAGGCGCGGGCGACGGTGCCGTACTTCGACTCGTTGTCGACGCCGACCACCTCGTAGCCGCGGTGGAGCAGATCGGCGACGATGTAGGCGCCGAGGAAGCCAGCCGACCCGGTGACGAGCACCCGCTCAGGATCCATGGCAGCACCTCGTGCAGCCCGTGGCCGCGGGTCGTCGGACGTTCAGTCGGACTGGGTGTCGACGATGAGCACGCTGCAGGGCGCGTGGTGCGACACGGTGTTGGGCACGCTCCCGAGGAAGCGACGGCCTCCCTGCATCCCCCGGTTGCCGACCACGATGAGATCCGCGTTGAGGTGCGCCGCCATGTCGCACAGCACCTCGGCCGGCGCGCCGAAGCGTGCGTGCGTCTCGACCGTGAGTGTGTCGCGATTGGCGCGGGCCGCAGCGTCGCTGAGCAGCTGCTCGAGGCTGTTGCGCGCCTCTTCCTCCCACTCCAGCTCGGCACCGACGGGCGCGGCCACTGCCATCTCGGCGCTGGCGATCGCACTGGCGGCCATCGGCTTCTGGACGCTCACGATGTGCAGCACGGAGTCGGGGTTGCCCGCGGCGATGTCGGCCGCTTGCACCACTGCCTTCGACGCACTCTCGGTGCCGTCGGTTCCCACCACGATCGTCGAATACATCGTTTGTCCCTCGTGTGCGTCGCGAGCTTGAAGTCGAACGCTAGCGAGCGGTGGCGATCTGTCCGTGAACCCTTGGCCTCGCTGCTCCGTCGACCGCAGGAACTCGGGAGCTATCCCCGGCCAGGAGTGCTGCGCAGCAACGCTCGGATCTCGGCGACGTGGTACGGGACGCGCTCAGGGATGGTGACGGTGCCGAGGTAGGTCGAGCCGAAATCGCCGCCGAACGCGGTGATGTGCGCAGTGCCTTCCCACACCACGTAACGGGTCACGGTGAAGTCACCCCGCCGCAGGTACGCCACCCGAGGCGGCGGTCCGGCATCGGTCGTCACGATGTTCGTCCCGTCGCCGAACGACCATGCGTAGGCGATCGGTGTTGCGGTGACGTCGACGTCGTACCCGTCCAACGACACCGAAGCCGTCGTCGGCGCGAGCCCGTCGCTACGGAAGTCGCTACCGAGGCGGGTGATCCCGGGCCAGGCGCGCGTCCCGGGCGGGCTCGCCTGCACCACTGCGCGCGGGAGCGGTGTTTCCTGCCAGATGTCGGCCGCCGACGGTGGGTTCGTCAGCGGGGGCTCCCCCGGCTGGATGCAGCGCGGGATGATCACGATGTCGCCGTCGATCGCCGGGTTCTCGCCGATCTCCTGAACGAACGCACCGATCACCACCGCGTCGGACGGGAGCGCGAAGGTGTCGCTGACGAGCATCGTCCCGGCCGGCACACCCATCGCCGGGCCGGGACGCAAGGGAAAGCCGAAGCTCGGCCCCGGCATCGCCAGCGGGTCGGATCCTGGTGGCGGATCGCCGGCGAACACGACGCACACCGTGGCGTACACCGCGCGTGCCCACCGCAGCGGCGGATCGTCGGACGGCGTGGTCGCCGGGATCCCGCCGCCTCCGAACGTGCCCGCCCCGAGGTCTGCGGCGGTGGCGCGGACGTACCCGGGACCGAGCTCGCCGCCACCGCTCGCTTGCGCGTCGGCGCGCGGCGTGACGTGCACCATCGTCACCGCGCTGACCGCCAACGCGAGGGTGACGGCGCGCCGCACCGCGGAGCCGATGATGCGGACGGTCACGGGACCCTCCTGGCGAGCCTCACGGGGACCGTCTCGGGACTGCGGTCGACGCCACGTTCACGTCGAAGGCACCGTCACCCAGGACGCGCAAGAGCGAGAAGCGGACAGTGCCGTGCACCACCACCGTGACGGAACCTGGCCCGGTGGAGATGTCGACGTCGCGCATCGACGCGGTGTCGAGCTGCTCGCGCAGGCTGCTCCGCGCCCGGGCCGCGGCGGTCTCGGGCTGCAGCACCAGTTCCGCAGACGTGCGGTACCGCGACTCGTCGATGGCGGAGGCACCCGACAACGCTGCCGCGTCGGCGGCCGCGGCCAACGCCCGACGTTCGGAGAACGCGCGCCACAGATCGAGGCTGATCCCACCGAGGGCGAACATCATGAGGCAGCAACCGAGGATCCAGAGCGTGATGGTTCCGCGCTCGCGACCCCGGGTCCTCGCTCGAGAAGGCAACGTTCGGGAGGGCACGCCGGTCACGGGACACCGACGTAGCGGTCGACCGGTTGACGGTGGCGTGCGGTCCACGTCCACGCTCCGAGGTCACCGATCCCCGGGAGGTGCACCGCGGGCATCCGGATCGTCACGTCGGCTTCGAGGGTGCTGCCGGGATCGAGCACCGCGCCGGGCTCGCAGGCGATCGACGTGCGGGCGTCGGCCGGGCGAACCCCGAGGTTCCGGGCCATGGACGCCGCAAGCTCACCGGCGGCGCCCACGTCGCAGACACCACTCCCGGCCGTGTGGCGGGCAACCTCGCGGGCGATGGCACGGCCGGTCGTCTGTCGCTCGGACCAGGTCGGGAGGGTCAAGACCATGGTCGCGACGGGCAGGAGCAGCAACGCCAACCCCGCAACCAGCTCGATCGCCGCGAACCCTCGTTCGCTCCCCACCGTCGGGCGGGCGATCACGGCGACCGCTCCTTCACCGAGGTCGCGACGATCGAGAAGCGCCAGTCGGGCACCAGCACGAGCCACCCCGGGAGGCGAACATCGGCGCGGGCGCTGACCGTGGCGCCCGCTTCCGAGCAGACGACGTCGACACCCGAGCGGAGGCGTGAGCCCACGAGACCCGCGAGCACGTCATGAGCCCGCGCCGCGCACTCCGCCGGCGTCGCATCGACGCGGGCACCCGCCCGTGCGGCTTCGTCGACGGCAGCACGCACTGCACCCCGCGCGTAGAGATCGACGATCACGTTCGCGAGGAGGACGAAGACGACGAGTGACAGCGCCGTGGCGAGCACGTACTGCAGCGTCGCCATCCCAGCGTCGACCGACGTCAGGTGATGAGTTGGCCGCGGATCCAGTCGACGACGTCGAGGCCGAGCGTCTGCAGCACCGCCCAGATCGCGACGAGTGCAGCAATGCCCAACGCCGCGTTGCCGAGCAGCTCCGCTGTGGTCATCCCCTCCTCCGTTGCGGGCGACGCCACGCGTCGGGCGTTCCGCTCCGCGAGGCGAACGAACCAGGCGCGGAGCGGGGCAACTCGTGGACGGATGATGGTGTTCATGGGTGGAGCTCCCTTCGATCGGTACGGACATCGACACCGGCATGGAGCCGGGCGCGGGCTTGGTCGCGCGCCCAGACAGGGAGGCGGGAGGCACCGTCATCACCGCGCCCCGAACACGACGGACGGCAGCGGCGCAGCGATGAAGAGCAACATCACCGGGGCCAACACTGCAATCGTCGGGACGAGCATCGCGGCGCGGCGCTTCGTGGCCGTGGCGCGGATCTCCTCGCGACGGGCGTCGCGGAGGTCCTCGCTCAGTGCGCGCAGGCCACCCGCGAGGTCGACGCCGCGCTCGGCCCCCGCGGCGAACAGCTTGTAGGTGCGCGCGGCTGCGGGCTCGGCGGTGACCTCGGCGGCATGACGGAACGCGACCGGCTCGGACTCGCCTCGACGAACCGCGAGCAACACCGCGCCCAGCTCGTCGACCACCGCCCCGGCTCCCCGATCCACGACGCGCTGCACCGCCTGGATGGGACCCGCGCCGGAGCGCACGTGCATCGCGAGCAGCTGATTGACGGTGTAGAGCTCGAGCCGCATGCGCTCGGCCCGATCGCGGATCCGGCGATCGAGCGAGCCGCGCGCCCGTGAGACGCCGCACACCGCACCGAGGGCCACCAGCGCGACGGTAAAGACGGCAGAACGGAATGCCACGATCCCGACGACGGCGCCGATGGCGGTCCAGCGCAGGACCGCGAAGGTCACCCGCATCCGGTGATCGGCGACCGAGATGCCGACTTCTCCCGCGCGTCGGAGGGCCAGCTCGAGCGCGGCGTCGTCGCGCCGGTCGACGAGCGACGCCAACCGCGACACCGCGCCCGTGAGCGGCGGGACGAAGATGCGGGCGACCGTGCCGTGCGCCGACGGCGTGGGGGTGAGCGCGACCAGATCGGCGTCACCTTGGAGCCTCGCCCGGGCCACGCGCGTGTAGGGGCGAACGCGCTGTGCCAGGCGACTCGTCGGCGGCACCACCATGGCGGCAACACCGGCCGCGGCGACCGCCGCACCTGCGGCGCCGATGAAGAGCACCGGCGAGGTCACGACGCGACCTCGATGTCGCGGCGAGCAGCCATCCCCCGGTGCGCGGCACCGAACACGCGCTGCTCGTCGAGGGATCGTGACAGCCGGCTGATCCAGAGATAGCCGACGGCGCTCAGGCCCGCACCGATGCCGACCACGAGGAAGCCGCCTGTCGTCTGATAGAAGGCGCGGAATGCCCCGCCCCGTACCGTGAGGGCGGCCAGCACGAGCCACGGGAGCACCAGCACCGCGCGCGCGTTGATCTTCATCTCGAGCCCTTCGGTGTCGATCTCGTCGAGCACCTTGAGGTCTTTCGTGGTCGCGACCACGAGGTCGTCGAGGATCGTGGTCACGATGGCGCCACCTCGCTCGCACGCCAGCACCAGCACCTCGATGACGCGGTCACTCGTCGGGTCGGCGAGGGTGTCCTTCACCAGCTCGAGCGCAGGCCCGGCACCGATCATCCGTGCGTTCGCCGGGTATCGCTCGAACGCGACCCGCAGCGGACCGGGGCCGGTGGCTGCCAGCTCGGCGATTGCCGCGCTGAGCGAGCGGCCGGCGGCGATCGACGCGGCCACGTCGCGGAGGCCGTCGGGCCACGCCCGCTGGATCTCACGGACACGCGTGGCGCGTTGCCGCGCGTAGTAGGCGCGCGGCAGCGTGGCGACCGCCACCGCTGGGGCGAGCGCCACCAGCGGTGCTCCCGTGACCAGCGTGACGAGGAGGAAGGCGCCGACGCCCACGCCAATCGAACCGGCCCAGAACTGGGTCGGCGTGAGTGCGACGCCGGCCTGGAGGAGCCACGCTTGGCGTCGGGGTGTGCGGCGTCGGCGGGAGTGCTTCGGCAGGCGGACCGGATGCCCGAGGACCATGCCGACCAGCAGGTAGGCGAACACGCCGATGCTCAACGCGGCGACCGTGCTCACCGCGACGCGCCTGCGCCGACGGCGGAGTGGAGCTGCGCGAGCGAGAGCACGCGTGACATGCGCTGCTCGAGGCGCGCCGGGAGCGATCCCGTCCACCGAAGCGGAGCGCCGAGGTGTGCTCGCGTGAAGAGCGGTTCCACGGTGAAGTCGTCACGGAGGGCCGGTACGAGGGCAGCGATCTCGACCACCTGACGGCGGATGCCGGTCCCATCGCCGGCGAGGTCGTCGCGATCGACGTGGATCACGATGTCGATCGACTCCGAGAAGACCTTCCGCACGATGCGTTCGGTCACGTTCTCGCCCGCCATGAGCGCGGCGTTGACCAGCGCGTCGAGCGCTTCCGCCGCGCTGTTCGCGTGCACGGTGCACAGGAACCCGCATCCGGCGTTCACCGCGCGACTCAGTTCGAACGCCTCGGCGCCTCGGACCTCGCCGACGACGATGCGGTCCGGCCTCATCGCCAACACGAACTTGACCAGATCTCGCATGCTGATCTCGCCGGTGCCGTCGAGCGCGGGCGGACGGACCTCGTAGTAGGAACCGTGCGTGATCGGCACGGCGAGCTCGCGGATCTCCTCGCACGAGCGCACGCAATGGCTCGGCGGTGCGGCGGCGAGGAGCGCGGCCGCGAGCGTCGTCTTCCCGGCACCCGGCTCACCCGACACCGCGACGCGACTGCGCAGTTGCATCAAGGCGTCGAGGAAGGCCGAGGCTTCGGCGCTGAGCGAGTCGCGGGCCACGAGGTCGTGCAGGGTGACGTTGCGAACGACGTAGCGGCGCAGCGTGACCGACAAGCAGTCGCCGACCGGCGGAATCGCGGCAGTGAGCCGGGCGGTACCGTCGAGCACCCGTGCTTGCACCATCGGGTGCTTGGTGTTGAGTTGGCGTTCGGTCGGCGCGAGGAGCCGATCGACGAGCTGACGGTTCTCCTCCTCGCTCGTCGGGACCGTGAGGCCCCGGAGTCGACCGGTGCCGTCGAGGTACGAGACGCGCGCACCCTCGATGAAGATCTCTTCGACGTCGCGCCGAGCGAGAAGGTCGGTGAGCGGACCGAGATCAGTGATCGACCGCAGGACGCGGTCGGCCATGGTGTCGGGAGTGACGAGCGGGAGGCCGTCGCCAAGGCGCGCGCGCGTCTGGTACTCGTCGACGGCCCGCTGCACTTCGACCTTCACCTCGTCGAGATCGCCTTCGGCGCGCAGGCGTCGACGTTCGATGCCTTCGAGTACGTCGTGACGGATGGCGTCGTACGCGTCGACCGTCACGCTGCCCGCCTCGGGCCCCGCCGGGTCCGCGCCGACGGTGATCGCACCGATCGACCGTTGGCGTGGACCGCATCGGCGAGCCGGCTGGTCGCGGCGCCGAACGGACCCCGCCCCACGACCGTCCCGCGCCACATCGCGTCGTCGACACGCGCGTCGTTCGGGACGAAGGTGACAGTGCCCCGACCGAGGGTCCGGCAGACCTCGTGCTCGAGCTCGGAGCGCCGGAAGCGCTCGCGCGGCGCGCGGTTGAGCACCACGTGCACCGGCGCCGCGCCCAGGTCGGTGCCCGATCGCGCGAACCAGGCGAGGGTGCGGGTGACGCCGAGCGGCGTCGCCGACGCGACGAACACCAGCGCGCCGGCGTCGCGCAGCAGGTGGCGACCGATCGGGGCGTCGTGGTCCGCTGCGACGTCGGCCACCACACAGGCAGCACGATCGGCGAGCTCCGCGAGCACGCCAGCGACGTCGACTGCGCGCAGCTGCGCGGCAGTGGCGATGCTCGGCGCGCCGACGACGACTTCGAGGTGGCGAGCGACGGGAACGAGGATCGCAGCGAGTTCACCGAGACCGTGTTCGGCCGCGTCGACGGCCGCAGGGAGCCCTGGTTCGACCGGCAACCCGAGGCGCGTCGCGAGCGACGGGCAGTGCTCCTGGGCGTCGACGAGCACGGTGGAAACGCGTCGCGCCGACGCAGCAGCGATGCCGAGCGCGATCTCGCTGGTGCCGGAGCCGGGAATTCCGGTCACGACGATCGGCGCCCGTCTCACACCACGACGGCCGTCGTTCGGCGCCGGCGGGTGTGGTGCAGGCATGACCGGCGGTGCACTGCTGCCGAGCGCAGCGATCACGTCCACGAACACGCCGATCGGCATGTCGGCCGCAACGACGCGATCGACGTCGAGGCCGAGCAGGTGCGCCTCACCGGCCGGCTCGTCGGGATCGAAGACGCCGAGGACCGCGCTGCCGCGCGAGTGGACCGCCTGGACGAATCGTGCCGTGAGCCCGGGCCACCGATGGCTCACGACGAGCGCGTCGTACGACTCCTCGAGTGCCAATGCCGGGTCGAGGACGATCTGACGCACCCGCGCACCCCCGTGGTCGGCGAGGTGCCGGTGCAGCTGCTCGACCCAGGGCTCGGGCGAGAACACCAGCGCGATGGTTGGCTCGCTCACGAGTCGGTCGGATCGTCGTCGAGACGCTCGAGCGACAACGGGCGCAGACTTCCCGACGGTCGGGCGCCGGTCGTGCGTGCGATCGAGATGTCGCCATCGGCGATCGCGGCAGCGAGGCGCTGCGACGCGTCCGCGTCCACCGCGATCGTGACCGTGAACGGGCTCGAGGTCTCGCCGATGCCGCCGTGGCCCTTCTGATCGACGGCCAGGACCAGAGCGTCACCCACGATGACCGACGCCTCGTTCGTGCCCGCGAAGAGGATGTCGACGCGATCACCCGGTGCGAGACGACCGGCGACCGCGAGCGACGCATCGATCGGGATGCTCATGGCGCGCAAGCCGTCGGGCGCGGCGCGGTGACGGAGTGCCGAACGCGGGACGAGCTCGCCGTCGGCGATCGTGGCGACCGCGATACGACCTCGCAACGCGGCGACATCGTGCGCGGCCACGAGGGTTGCGAGCACGTGATCGTTGCTTTGGACGCGCTCCATGCGGAAGTCGCCCGGGTGCACGGTGGTCCCGGCGCGGATCTCGCCATCGGCGACAGCGACGCGAACTCCGGTTGGACGGTCACGCAACACCGCGATGCTCAGCACCAGGGCCAGCAACCCGACTGCCACCATCACGAGATGGCCCGACGAGAACCGACCGACCCAGCGACGACCCGGGGTCGACGCCGTCGATCCCCACCCGTCGTCGCGGACACCCGCGGCCGTGGTCCGTTCTGGTGCTGCGACCGGCATCGAACCCTCCTGTCCCACGCGAAGCCCCGGATCGTGACGCCCCGTCGATCGCCGGTTGCTCGACGACCGGTTTGTGCCGTTCGAGCACTATGGCAGGTCCGTAGCAATTCCGTCAAGACCGTATATTTCGGACATTCTCTGCGTTACGCTGCTGCACCGTGCCCACGCTCGACGGCCCGACTGCTCCGCCACCACGCGCGGAGTTCCCGCCCGTGCTCACGACGGCACTCGCCGCGGAGCTGCTCCAGATGCACGCGGAGTCGTTGCGCAAGATGGTGCGCGAGGGACGGATCCCGTGTCATCGGCTGGCGGGCGGCCGCGGGATGCGGTTCCTGCGCGACGAGCTGCTCGAGTGGCTGGGCGCACAGCCCGCCGCTCCGCAGGCCGCGCGACTTGGCTCTGGTGCGGTCAGTCCAGGTGCGGATGCGGTGACACCGCGCGCACCCAACGCAACGCGCTGAACGCAATCACCCACCATGCGTCGTCGTCGTCGACGACGACGTGGTCGCGCCCGACGGTGAGGCGGCCTCGATGGATCATGTCGACGGTCGTCGCGCCCACCGCGACGGGCTGGCCCGCGGATTCGAGCTCGAGGAGCCGGGCGCGGAAGCTGTTGAGCAGGAGTCCACGACCACCGCCGTCCCGAACGCGCTCGACGACCCGCCATGCGATCGAGGCGCCCGGGTGAAGCGCGACATCGACCCGGCCGCTGAGGGTGTCGAGCGCGATCGCGTCGTCGGCAACGCCGATCACTGAACCTTGCAGGACGCGCGACCCGGACCGCACACCCGGCAGCGAGCCATCCAGTTCGACGGCGATGATGTCGCCGCGGTGCAGGTGTTCCCGCGCGATGTCGACGATCGTGCGGCCGTGTCGCCACTGCTCGAGCGCGGCCGCCGTCCACTCTTCCTCGTCGGCGCGCCACTCCGCTCGGGCGGCCGCCGCCACCGAAGCCAGCGATGCGCCATCAGGCTGTTCGAGCACTGCACTATTCGAGCATTTCTCGGATTTCCGGTCAAACGGTACGGGGCGAACGTCGAGGGCTCGCGCATTTCGGGGAAGCGTTAGGGTCCGCGTTGTGATGGAGGGCGTGACGCATGGCGTGGGCGGCGGCCCGGCGGAAGTGCGGGCGCTCGGGACGCGGTTGTCGAACTGGGGGCGTTGGGGCCCCGACGACGAGCGAGGTGCCACCAACCTCATCACCCCGGACCGGGTGGTGGCGGCGGCCGCGTTGGTGCGTACCGGCAAGGTGTTCGACCTCGGTATCCCGTTCGACGAGTCGGGCCCGCAGACCGGCACCGGCATCCGCCAGAACCCACTGCACCTCATGTCGGCCACCGGCACGAACCAGGACTTCGCGGGCGGGTTCCGGTACACCGACGACATCGTGGTGATGGCGTTGCAATGCGCGACGCAGTGGGACGCGCTCGCCCACGTGTTCTACGACGACCAGCTCTACAACGGCTACCCCGCCACCGAGGTGAC
>JBEVIU010000123.1:0-13890 GCA_040510575.1 Acidimicrobiia bacterium
TCGAACGCACGTTCATCTACCCCACGATCGGGTTCAGCTGCGAGCACCTGTTCGTGAACGACTGGGAGCTGCTCTACGACTTCTTCCACGCCTACAACGAGTGGCTCGATGAAGACTGGGGCTTCAACTATCAGGAGCGCATCTACGCGCCACCGGTGATCCCGATGGCTGACGTGCAGCGCTCGCTCGACGAGCTCGAGTGGGCCATCGAGCGAGGTACCCGCCTCATCACCATGACGCCGGGCCCCTGGTACGGCCGTTCACCAGCCGACTCCTATTTCGACCCCTTCTGGAAGCGTGCGAACGAGGAGAAGCTCAGCGTGGTCTTCCACGCATACGGCGGCCTCCCGGCGGCCTACCAGAGCTTCTACCGAGACGCATGGGCGCGCCCGCCGGTCACGAACCAGATGCACGCGCAGATGCTGCAAGGGGCGATCCTCCCGTACCACCGCCCGGTGATGGACTCGATGATGGCGATGACGCTCGGCGGCCTGTTCAACCGCTTTCCGAACCTGAAGGTCGCGAGCATCGAAGTTGGCGCCGCCTGGGTCGGCTACTGCATGCACGAGCTCGACCACGCCGGCTCCAACCTCGTCGAGCGGCGTGTCACCACCTTCGACGGCGAGCTCGTCGGTCGCCCCTCTGAGGTGTTCAGGAAGCACTGCTACGTCGCGCCCTTTCCTGAGGAGGACGTTGTCGAGCTCGCCGGGCTGATCGGCGCCGACCGCGTGCTCTTCGGCTCCGACTGGCCGCATCCCGAGGGCACAGCGCTGCCGGGCGACTTTCGCAAGTTCGTGTCGGGAATGAGCGACGCGGAGCAGAAGCTGATCATGCGCGACAACGCCCTCTCCTTGCTCGAATCGGACTGAAGGCGAACATCACGAGGCAACAGGCTCCCGATCAGCCAAGCCGATCAGGCAGTTCTGGCGCAGCGCGGTGCCCCCAATCCCGGCGATAGGGGACAGCGTCGGCGGGCTTGAGTGATCGCGTGTGATCCGACGCGAACCCTTCCCAGGCGCTTCCGCGGCGGCCGTTGGGTATGGCGACCTGAATTGGGCGAGAGCTTTCGCTGTCTACGCGGGGGTGGCGGCTCGAGATGCAGTCAGGCGTGTCATCGCGTATGCGACTGCACTGTCGGTATCCATGGAGGCTCCGCGGTCGCGTAGTTCATGGAGGCGGTCGGCGCCGAGGTTGGCCGCGAGGATTTCCGTCGCCTGATGGCGTATGTCGGTGATGAGCGCGCCACGGTTGGTGGGAGGTCGGCCAGCAGGAGCTGATACCTCCCCGAGGGCGATGTTCGTGAACGACATCGCGAGTGCGTGCGCGGTGCCTTGGATCGTTGCGGCCGCCTCGGCGTCTGCTTCGGCGAGCGCTCGTGCTGTCATGCTCAACGCGACGTGGAGGAACGGCCGGTGGTTCACCCACTGCAGGAGCGGGATGCTCGCCATCGCGAGCTGTGCTGTGAGCGCCCAGTCGCCGAGCGCTGCCGCGGCGAGGACCAACTGCAACGCCTCGCCGTAGTTCGATTTTCCGTCGTCTTGCATCGCCTCGACGAGCAGCGCGCGCGCACGTTGAGGGTCCTTCGGCGCGAGAGCGATCGCAAGCGCGCTCAACGCGACCCGATCGACCGGGATTCCAGAATCGCGTTCCAAAGCGACCGCTTCCGTCGCGACGGACACCGCTTCGGCCTGATGCCCGGCGAAGCACAGCGACGACGCCGCGGCCCCCAGGCATCGACCTGCGATGAACTTGTCGGTGGTGCGGAAGCAGTTCGCGGCTTCCTGGTACGCGGCAGCCGCGTCGTCATTCAGTCCCGCCGAGCTCATGACCAAGCCTTCGATGAACCACCGGGCGGCGACGATGTCAATTTCGTAACAAGGTGGCGTGCTGGCGGCGCGCTCCACTTCGAGCGCCGCGTCTGCAAGTTCACGGGCGCGCACACCCTCGCCGCGGCGGTCGGCGATCGTGGCCGCGACGACGAGCACAACCGGGTAGCTGGAATGATCTTCGACGCCCGGCATCGCCATGACGTCGTCGACGGGGAAGCTCACTTGATGTGCGATCTGCTGACTCCAAGGCGGCGTCGCCTCCAGCATCCGCACCGCGAGGTCAAGGTTCTCGGTGTCGACGGCATGGGCGAACGCCGCGAGCATGTTCTCGCTGTCCGCGATCATGCGTGTGCCCCACGCGATGCGCTCGGTGCTCTCCAACCCCTTCGCGCAACGCCGGGTGTACTCCGCGTAGTAGCGGGCGTGCGCGTCGCGCAATGCGACGGCCTCCTCGCCGCTCAAGCGTTCCTCGCCGTACTCCCGGATTGTTTCCAGGAGCCGGTAGCGCGTCTCGGCCCCGCCCCGCTCCGCGACCACCAGCGATCGATCGACGAGGTCGCTCAAGAGCCCAAGGACGGCTCGTGCCTCGATCGGCCCACCTACACAGATCGCCCCCGCCGCCTCGCGGGCACACCCGCCCGCGAACACCGCCAAACGAGCGAGTAGCCGCTGGTGCGCCTCGTCGAGCAGGTCATAGGACCAGTCGATCGTGGCGCGCAGAGTCTGATGGCGTTTCACCGCTCGACGGCGACCTCCCGCGAGTACGTCGAAGCGCCGGTCGAGCGCCGACGCGAGCTCCTCTGGGCTCATCGACCTCACGCGCGCGGCCGCGAGAAGAATCGCGAGCGGCACGCCATCGAGGCGCCGGCAAACGTCGGCGACCGCCTCGGCGTTCAACGGCGTCAATCCGAAGTCCGCATCCGCCGCCACCGCGCGATCCACGAACAGCTGCACAGCGTCCGACGCAACGATCGCGTCGAAGGCGGCGTCCGCCGAGGGCGACGCCAACGACGGGACCGCGATCATCCGCTCGCCCTCCAGCGCGAGCCCTTCGCGGCTCGTCGCCAGCACCATGACCCCAGGACACGTGCTGGTGATCTCCTCGACCAGCGCTGCGATTGCGTCCAACACGTGCTCGCAGTTGTCCACCACGAGCAGCAGCTGCTTGGTTCCCAGCGAGTCAATGAGCGCCTCCTCGAGAGACACGCCGCCCCTCGGCGTCACCCCGAGCACCGTCGCGAACGCGTCACTGACGTCGTCGGGATCGCGCACCGCTGCAAGCTCGACCAGCCACACACCATCCCGAAATTTCGGAAGCGCCTCCGCCGCGACTTGCAACGCCAGACGCGTCTTGCCCACACCACCCACACCGGTCAATGTCACGACCCGCGCATCAAGCAGCGCCGACGACGTGCGGTCGATCTCGCGTGCACGGCCGATGAATGAGCTGGTCTGCAACGGCAGGTTGCCAGGGAACGCGTCGAGCGACGCGAGCGGCGGGAACTCCGAACGCAGACCCGGCGCAAGCACCTGGAAGACGCGCATCGGACGAGCGAGGTCCCGCAAGCGGTGCTCCCCCAAGTCCGAAAGGTTGACACCGTCGACCAAAGCATCGGAGACGAGCGCTGCCGTCGCGCCGGACACCAGGAGCTGACCACCGTGCGCAACACCCATCAGGCGCGCGCAACGGTTCAACGGTTGGCTGTCGTATTGGTCCTCTCCCACGACAACGCCCTCACCCGTGTGCAGTGCCATCCTCGCAAGCAACGCCCCGGTTTCACCCCAAAGCTCCTCCACGAGGAAGCGCTGCGCAGTGACCGCGGCACGCAGCGCGTCCGGCGCCGAAATGAACGCCGCTGCGACACCATCGCCGGCATGGGAGAACACCACCCCTTCCGCGCTCGCGACCGCGTCGTCGACAATGGCGAAGTATCGGGCCCGCGCCCCGACCATCGCGTCGTGATGCTGCTCCCACAGTCGCGTCGAAACCTCGAGATCACTGAACAGGAACGTCACCGTCCCCGAGGGCAAAGCCACCACGACCCAAGTGTCCCATTTGGCAACGCCGCCCGCTACCAGGAGACGAATCCAAGCAAGAGCGCGGCTGCGCAGGTGACCGTCCCAGAATGCCGATCAGGGACGGTCCTCGCTGCCGCCCTCTTCGCTCCGCTCGCTCGGTTGCCCGCGATGCTCGCGGTACGGCTCGGTGCGTTTGACGTGGGTTTGACACGAGTGCGAAATAGCAAGCAGCCCGGTCACTAGGACCGGGCCTGACCTGCTGCTTCGATGGTGGCGGGGGAAGGATTTGAACCTTCGACCTTCGGGTTATGAGCCCGACGAGCTACCAGACTGCTCCACCCCGCGGCGGACCAACCAAGATAGCAGCCGGAGCTCGCCGGGTTCCGAGCCGAACAGCGGTTCAGCTGAGCCCGTTGTTGCGCTCGGCCCAAGAGCGGCTCCGCGGAGCCGTTCTTGCCCTCGCCGGTCGACACGACACAGACCGATAGCCTCGCTCGTCGTGCCCGTCCACGGCAACGACCTCGACGCGCCGGCCGACCTCGCGCACCTCACAGAGGAGCCGGCCCGCGACACACCCGACCGCGTCGCGGTGCGATCGGCCGAGGGCACCACGACCTGGGCCGAGCTCGACGTGGCCAGCGCGCGTCTGGCGGCGAACTACCTCGGTCTCGGACTCGTTGCGGGCGACCGCGTCGCGTCGCTCATGCCCAACCGCGAGATCCTCCTTCTCCACTACGTCGCGTGCTTCCGTGCGGGCCTCGTCATCACGCCGCTCAACTATCGCTACGCCGAACCGGAGATCGACCACGCGCTCGAGGTGAGCGGCGCCGCGCTGCTCGTCGCGCACGCGGAGCGCGCCGACGATCTCGCGAGGTGTGCACTCGTCCCTCGGCTGCGCCTCGGTGTCGTCGAGGCCGAGGGCAACGGCGGCGACACATCGCTCGAGGCGATGCTCGCTTCCAGCCCGACTCCGGTCGACCTGACGCCCGCGGAGGCACACGAACCGGCCGCGATCTTCTTCACCTCCGGCAGCACCGGGCCGGCGAAGGGCGTCACCCACAGCCTCGACACGCTCGGATGGATGACCGCGACCGCGGCGCGTGGCTTCGAGCTGACATCCGACGACCGCTTCCTCCCCGCGTCGTCGATGTCGCACATCGGCGCGTTCCTCTGGACCTTGGCGTCGCTCTCGGTCGGCGCGCAGGCGGTGATCGCCCGAACCTTCGATGCCGGTGGTGTGTTGCCGCTCCTGCGCGAGCACCGGCCGACGGTGCTCGCCATGATCCCCGCTGCACTCGTCGCTCTGGTGCGCGATCACGACGTCACCGCCGAGGACTTCGCGTCACTCCGCCTCTGCCGGTCGGGCGCCGACAAGGTCCCCGACGAGCTCGAGCGCGAGTTCGTCGCCGTCACCGGGTTTCCGATCGACGAGGGCTACGGTATGACCGAGGTCGGCCTGGCCACGCTCAATCCCCCATCGGGTGAGATCCGTGCCGGTTCGATCGGCCGCCCGGTGGCCGGTGTGGTGATCTCCGTGCGCGACGACGACGGCGACGAGGTCGCGGCGGGAACCGTCGGGCGCGTGTGGATCAACACCCCCGGGACGACGATCGGCTACTGGGAGAATCCGGAGGCGACCGCCGAGGTCATCCGCGACGAGTGGCTCGACTCCGGCGACCTCGCGCACGCCGACGACGACGGCTACCTCTGGTTCTTCGGCCGCAAGAAGCAGATCATCGTGCACGACGGGTCCAACATCAGCCCGGTCGAGGTCGAGAGCGCGCTCGACGACCATCCTGCAGTCGCGCTGTCGGCCGTCGTCGGGATCCACGATGTCGTGCACGGTGAGAACGTGCGCGCCTACGTGACCCTCCAGGCCGGTGCGACCCGCCCGACCGCGCACGAGCTGATCGAATTCGCACGAGCGCACGTGGGCTACAAGGCGCCCGAGGAGATCGTGTTCCTCGACGCGATGCCGCTCAACCCCACGGGCAAGATCGATCGGGTCGCGTTGAAGCGGCTCGCCGAGGAGCACGTCGGCGCCCACCCCGGCGACCACGCCGACCCGAACACGACGGTGGCATGACGTGCAAGCTCGGCATCCCCGACACCTCCGCGCTCAGCGCGATCGGCGCTGACTGATGCCCGAGGCGCGAACGGCGGTCCACGCCGCCACCCTCGGCGAGGTGGCGGAGCTGCGCAGCAATGTTCGGGTCGTCGACGTCGCCACCGCGCCCCTGCTGAGCATCGAGGCGTGCGACGAGCTGGTGGCATCGTGCGCGACCGACGGCTGGAAGGTTGCGGCGCGCAAGGGCGGGACCAGCGCCGACGCGCTCTCCGGTGTGGAGCTGGCGCCCTTCGTGGATCCGGCGACGAAGAGCCGCCTCGAGCAGCCACTGCCCGGTGGCGCGAGCGGTTCGTTCGCCGAGCTCATCTCCACCCGCGTCCTCGCGATCAACGCGGAGGTGTACCGCTTCAGGGTCGTGGGCATCGAGGAGCCGACCCGGGTGATGTGTTACCGGGGCGCGTACGCCGACCACGCGCGCGAGCACGTCGATCTTGGCCCGCTGCACCCGCTGCGCAAGCTCGCGTTCTCGGTGCTGCTCACCGATCCCGACACCTTCGACGGCGGCGACCTGGAGTTCAGCGGGACGACCTTCGACGCCGCGCGCGTGCAGGGCACGGTGACCGTGTTCCCGTCGTTCCTCCCGCACAGGGTCACGCCGGTGGAGCGCGGGGTGCGTCACGCGGTCGTCGGATGGGTGCTCGGGCCGACGTTCGTGTGACGGACCGGCGGTGACCACCGCGGGGCAGCGGCTCGCTGCGCTCGACACGCTGACCGCGATCCTGCGCCAGGAGTCCGCTGCACCATGGCCCGAGCATCCCGACGCGTGGGAAGCGCTCCTCGACCTCGCCGCTCATCATGCGCTGCTGCCCGCGGTGTGGTCGGCGTGGCGCGCGACGGGTCGGCCGGTGTTGCCCGACGACGCGGCGCGCGCGCTCGAACGCTTCGCGCCGCTCGGTCGCGGTGTACCCGAGATCGTGCTCCGGCGCGCGTACGAGTCGAGCGCGGCGCGCACGGAGCGCCTCCTCGCCGCCGGCGTCGACGTGCTCAGGCAACTCGACGCTGCCGGGATCCCCGCGGTTCCCCTGAAGGGGCTCCACATGCTGTTGGCCGGCGTCTGGACCGACCCGGCCGCGCGCACCATGGCCGACCTCGACGTCCTCGTGCCGCAATCCGCGGCAGACGACGCGTTCGCGCTCCTGCGCGCCGGCTCCTTCCAGGAGCATCCCGAGCCGATCGGCGAGCACGCCGACCACCACCTCCCGATGCTGGCGCGCGGCGACGTGACCCTCGAGCTCCACACCGAGTTGCTGGTCTCGCGGTGGTCGGGACTCGCACCCGCGTCGGACGTGCTCGCCCGCGCCAGCCGGCGCGACACGGCCGCCGGGGCCTTCGTGCTGGCGTCCGACACCGACACGTTCGTGCACCTCGTCGCCCACGCGCAGCTCCAGGACGAGACCTACCGACTCCTCGGCGTGCCGTTGCGCGCGCTGTTCGAGACCGCGCTGCTACTGCGCGTCGCACACGACATCGACGATGCCGACGTCACTCGGCGCTTCGCGACGCACGGCGTCTCGCACGTGCTCGCCGCCCATCTCGACGCGTCGCGCCGGATGTTCGACGCGCCCGTCGACGTCCCGTCCAATGTGCGCACGGTCGCGCACCGCCTCGCGGTGGATGTCGCCGTCACCGAGCCGCGCGCCCAGGAGGCGTGGGCCTATCTCACACGCCTCCCCGGTTCGTTCTCGGAGTCGCGCATGACCGAAGAGTTCGGGCCCAGCGGCGGTTCCGCCTGGCTGTGGCGAGCCCGAGCGCGGCACGCCGGACGCCGCGTTCGCGCCAGGCTCAGGGAACGGTCCGACTGACGGTCTTGGTCTCACGAGCCACCGCAGAGGTGGCTCGCGGGGCCAAGCGTCGAGCGGCGGCGCTACTTGGTGGTCTTGCCGGTCCAGTTGGTGGCGTCGCGCACGACGTCGCGGAACGGGCGGTCGGTGTCGAAGCTGGGCTCGCGGGGCAGCCCGAGCACGCGCTCGCCGACGCCGTTGCGCTGCACCTCGTTGGTCCCGCCCGCGATCGACATGACGCGACCGTTCAGGTAGTTGAGCGACGTGGCCATGCCCGAGAGGTCGCCCTCGTCCCACGTGAGCGCCGCGCCCTGACCGATCTCCATCCCGATGCGGGCCCGCACCGGTTGGAACGTGCCGCTGAACAACTTGCCGTACGACGCGATGCCGGCCGCGTTGGCAGAGCCGGCGCGGATGTGGTCTCCGATGCGCGCGCCGAGCTGCCCGGTGGCGAAGTCGTTGATGTGCGCCTTGGCGATCAGCTGACGCACGTACGGGTCCTTCTCGCGGCCCCCGTCCTTCGCGAGTGCGACGAGGTCGGGAGCAAGCTGGCGCCGACCCGTCGGCCGGGGGATCAGTTCCTCACCGCGACCAGCACCGCGCTCGAAGACGAGCATCGTGTTGGCGACGGTCCAGCCTTGGTTGAGCTCGCCGATCATGTCGTCGTCGGTGAGCTCGACGTCGTCGAAGAACTCCTGGCAGAACTCGGCGTCGCCGTTGATCTCGCGGACCGGGAGCACCTCCACACCGGGCTGGTCGATCTTCACCGCGAACCACGTGAGGCCTCGGTGCTTCGGCACGTCCCAGTTCGTGCGGGCGAGGCACATGCCCCAGTCTGCGTACGCGGCGCCACTCGACCAGATCTTGGAACCGTTGAGGATCCAACGGTCACCGTCCTTCTCCGCCTTGGTGGTGACACCGGCCAGGTCGGAACCGGCACCCGGCTCGGAGAAGAACTGCACCCACAGCTCTTCGCCTGCGAGCACCTTGGGAATGTGGTTCTGCAGGTACTCGGGCGACGCGTGCTGCAGCATCGTCGGCACGCAGATCCCGAAGGTGGTGCCACCTGCGACGCCGAGGTCGGGCGTGCGGTAGCCGCGGGCTTCCTCGTTGAACACCCGCTCGTACGACGCGGGAAGACCCTGACCGCCGTACTCCTTCGGCCAGGTGATGCCTGCGTAGCCGCCGTCATAGAGCTTGCGCTGGATCGCCTTCTCCGGCTTGATCGTCTCGTGGGTGCGGTGCTCGGTGCCGCGCAGCCGAACCTGCGCGTTCGGGTCGCGCCGCTCGAGGTTCGCTTCGAGCCACGCGCGCGCCTGCGCGCGGTACTCGTCGAGGTCGGGAAGTTCAGTGGTCGCGTCAGCCATGTCGAGTGTTCTCCGTGTCTCAGAGCCCGTGGATGGTGCAGATGCGCTCGCGGTGCCACGAGGGCTGACCGTAGAGCGAGGCGTCGGCCGTGAGGCGACGCAGAAAGAGGTGGTGATCGTGCTCCCACGTGTAGCCGATGCCGCCGAAGACCTGCCAGCACGTCTGTGTGAGATCGATGGCCGCGTCACCGACGAACGACTTGACCATGCTCGCCACTTCCGACGCGTCCTCGGCCTGCGTCGACACCGAGCGCACCGCGCTCGTGGCCATGCCCTTGCTCGCCTCGAGCATCATGCTCGCGTCGGCGAGTTGGTGCTTCACCGCCTGGAACGAGCCGATCGGACGACCGAACGCCGTGCGCACCTTCGCGTACTCGAGCGCGACGGTGAAGTTCTCGTCCATCGCGCCGACCGACTCGGCCACGCTGAGCGTCACCGCGACGTCGAGCTGACGCTCGACGAGCGCACCCGCGCCGCCCACCTCGCCGACGAGCTCGGCTTCGGTGAGTGCGACGTCGTCGAAGTGCACACGCGAGAAGCGGCGGCTCAGGTCGAGACCGTCGAGCTTCTCGATGCGAACACCCGATGCTGACGCGGGCACGAGGAACTGCGTGAGCCCCTGCTCGGAGCCGGCGGTGACGAGCAGCCAGTCGGCGAGGTGCGCGTCCTGCACGAGGCCCGCGGTGCCCGACACAGTGAAGCCGCCGCCGTTGGTCGCGCAGCGGAGCGCGGCACCCGCGTCGTAGCTGCCCTTCTCGGAAGCAACCGCCCAGGTGGCGACGGTCTCGCCTGCGACGATCGCCGGCAGCACCTCGGCCTGCTGTGCGGCGGTGCCTGCCTCGGCCAGCGCGAGCCCGACCACGTTCATCGGCACGAACGGTCCCGGCTGCAGGGTTCGACCGCGCTCCTCGGCGACGATGGCGGCGTCGCTCAGGCCGTCGCCCGAGATGCTCCCGCCGCCGTGCTCTTCGGGTACGAGGAGGGCGTACCAGCCCAGCTCGGCCGTCTGGGCCAGGTAGTCGGGGTCGATCCCGGTGTCGGTCTCGGCCAGCTCACGCACCTTCGTCAGCGGGCAGCTGGCGGCGATGAACTTGGCGGTCGTCTCCCGAAGGAGTTGCTGGTCGTCGGAAAGATTGAGGTCCACAGGGCTATCGCAGTCGATCCGCGGCCCCAAAGTCCAATGCAGCGCGCGGAATTCCCCCGGGGCCGCCCTCAGGCGGTGGCAGCCCGCTGGCGGCGAGCTTGCGCGGCACCGACGTGGGTCATGACGTCGACCAGGAAGGCGAAGATCACGATGAACCAACCGAAGCCGGTCACACCCTGGATCGGGGCGTAACAGACGATCCACGCGAGCGTCGTCCACGGGAGGAAGATCCACCCGAGGAGTGCCCACCAGAACGAGTCGAACGCCGCGCTGGTGCGCGAGCTGTCGAAAATCCAGATGAGCACGGTCGCGGCACGGGGCGACAGCATCGCGACGATGGCAACCAAGCATCCACACATGGGCCCGAACGCTAACCCGTTTCCTGCTTTGGCGTCAGAAACGCGCCGTATCGGCGCGATATCGACGCCAAAGCATGAAGAGGTCAGCGGCGGTCGGTGAGGAACGGGAACCGGGCCCGCACATCGGCAACGTGCGTCGGGTCGACGTCGGCCACGAGCACGGCCTCCCCGACGTCGGCGCCGTCGACGAGCTCCTCGCCGAACGGTCCGATGATCGCGCTGTCGCCCACGTACTCGATGCCCCCGCCCTCACCGACGCGGTTCACACCGACGACGTAGGCCTGGTTCTCGATCGCACGCGCGCGGAGCAACGTTCGCCAGTGGTCGCGTCGCTTCGCGGGCCAGTTCGCAGGAACCAGGTAACAATCGGTGTCGGGCGCGAGGGCCCAGAACTCGTCGGCGAAGCGCAGGTCGTAACACACGAACAGCGAGCAGCGGACGCCGTCGACCGCGACGGTGACGAACGCGTCGCCGGCGCGGTAGTGCTCGTGCTCACCGGAGTACGAGAAGGGGTGGATCTTGCGGTAACGGTGCACGGCGCCGTCGGGCGCGGCGAGCACGAGCGTGTTCGCGGGCTGCTCGCCGCTCGCGCCCTGTTCGGGGATGCTCCCGCACACCCACATGTCGTGACGTGCCGCCTGCTCGACGAGGAATGTGGCGCTCGGGCCCTCGACCGGCTCCGCGATGCGGTCGGTGTCCATGGAGAACCCGGTGGCGTACATTTCGGTGAGCACCGCGAGGCGGGCACCCTCTGCCGCGGCGTGTGCGAGCAGCGGTGCGACGAGCTCGAACGTCGCGCCCGGGTCTTCCCACACGACATCGTGTTGGATCGCCGCGACTCTCATCGGGGTGCTCCCATCACACCGGCCCCATTCACTGGCCCCATCACACTGGCCCCATCACACGACCAACGTCTCGAGCCGCGACGCCGCGTCTTCGATCACGTCGATTCGCTTGCAGCATGCGAACCGAACCAGCCGCCCGCCGGCGACCTTGTCGTCGTAGAACACGACGTTGGGCACGGCAACCACCCCGCAGCGAGCAGGAAGCGAGCGGCAGAACGCGAGACCGTCGTGCTCGCCGAGGGGCGAGATGTCGGCGGTCACGAAGTAGGTCCCCGCGCACGGGAGCACGCCGAAGCCGGCCGCCGCGAGCGCGTCGGACAACCGGTCGCGCTTCGCGCGCAGGTCGAGGCCGAAGGAACGGATCCGATCGTCGGGCAGACCGAGGCCCACTGCGACGCCGCGCTGGTACGGCGCCGAGTTCACGTAGGTGAGGAACTGCTTCGCGGTGCGCACCGCGGCAACGAGCTCGGGCGCCGCGCACACCCAGCCGACCTTCCACCCGGTGCACGAGAAGGTCTTCCCGCCCGACGAGATGGTGACGGTGCGGTCGCGCATTCCCGGCAACGACGCGAGCGGCAGGTGCTCACCGTCGAACACGAGGTGCTCGTAGACCTCGTCGGTGACCGCGAGGAGGTCGTGCTCGATGCACAAGCGTGCGACCACGTCGAGCTCGGCGCGCGAGAACACCTTGCCCGTCGGGTTGTGGGGCGAATTCAGGAGGAGCAAGCGGGTGCGCGGCGTGATCGCGGCGGCGAGCTCCTCGGGATCGAACGCGTAATCGGGCGTGCGGAGCTGCACGACGCGCCGCTCGGCACCGGCCATGGCGATGCACGCGGCGTACGAGTCGTAGTAGGGCTCGAAGGTGACCACTTCGTCGCCGGGCTCGCACAGCGCGAGCAGCGACGCCGCGATCGCCTCGGTGGCGCCGGTCGTGACGAGCACCTCGGCGTCGGCGTCGTACTCGAGGTCGTACCAGTGGCGTTGGTGCGCGGCGATCGCGGCACGCAGCTCGGGAACACCGATGCCGGGCGGGTACTGGTTGTCGCCGGCGCGGATGGCCGCGACCGCGGCGTCGAGCACCTCCGGAGGCCCGTCGGTGTCGGGGAAGCCCTGCCCGAGGTTGATCGCTCCGGTCTGCACCGCGAGCGCCGACATCTCCGCGAAGATCGTGGTGCCGAATCCCTGCAGGCGGCTCGTGAGATAGGGCAGTCGGTCGGTCATGTCGAAGTGATCAGCCCGCGACGAAGCTCAGCCGCACCTGGCGCCGAGGGTTGTCGCGGTTGAGGTCGACGAGCACGATGCTCTGCCAGATGCCGAGCAGCGGCTCACCCGCGGCGACCGGCACCGTGACCGACGGCGCGACGATCGCGGGGAGCACGTGGTCCGCGCCGTGGCCAGGCGACCCGTGGGCGTGCCGGTAGCGATCGTCCCGCGGCAACAGTCGCTCGAGCGTCTCGACGAGATCGTCGTCGGAGCGGGCGCCGGTCTCGATGATGGCGACGCCCGCGGTGGCGTGCGGCGCGAACACGTTGCAGAGGCCGTCGCCCAGTGAGGCGCAGAACGCGCGCACGTCAGGCGTGAGGTCGACGATCGGGTCGCGCGCGGTGTCGACGTCGAGCACGGTCGTGTCCATCGTCCAGATCGTACGGCCCGGTCAGCCGACCTCGATGAGCCAGCCCAGCCCGAGGGTGCGCATGGCGTCGCTCATTCGTCCGGTCACCTGCGGCAGCTGATCGGTGAGCAGGATGAATCCGAACACGGCGAGGATGCCGGCCGACACGAACGTGATCGCGCGCGAGTGGCGCTTGAACCAGTCCATCGCACGGGTGAGCTTGCCCATCGCCAGCCCGACGACGAGGAACGACAACCCGAGCCCCGCCGAGTAGGCCACGAGCAACGCGGTCGAACGCGCGAGATCTTGACCCTCCGAGGCGAAGAGCAGCACGGCGCCGAGCACCGGACCGATGCACGGTGTCCATCCGAGCCCGAACGCGGCGCCGGCCACAGGCGCGGCGACCGGACCGAAGCGATCCAGGTGCGGCTGGAAGCGGAACTCCTGGTAGAGGCGCGGCGTGGTGAGCAGTTGCGAGCCCGCGAGGTAGGCGGCCATCAGCAGCACCAGCCCACCGGAGATCTTGGTGAGCGTCTCCTGGTTGCGGAACAGGGCGCTCCCCGCGGCGGTGGTGAGGAGGCCGAGCAACACGAACACGACCGTGAACCCGAGCACGAACAGCCCGGTGTTGATCGCGATCCGCTTCAGGTAGTGCGGCTGGTTCCCCTCCTGCAGCTCACCGACGCTGAGCCCGGTGATGAGGCTGAGGTAGCCCGGGACGATCGGGAGCACGCACGGCGACAGGAACGAGATCACCCCACCGCCGAACGCGGTCAGGAGATAGAGGTTGCTGGATGCGCTGACCG
>JBEVIU010000124.1:0-11795 GCA_040510575.1 Acidimicrobiia bacterium
TCCGGAGGGCGAAGCGGCCGATCTCCCGGTGCACGGCGGCGTTCGGACGGGTGTCGCTCTCCATCAGGAGCACCTCCGTCACGTCCCACGCGCTGCCGAACGGTGCGTCGCCGATCGACGCGAGGACCGACGCCACCGGGCACGGGCGGCGGGCCGAGGCAACGGTCAGATGAGGAGCGAACTCGCGTTCCTCGGAGTAGCCGAGTTTCGCGGTGGCGGTCGCGACGCACGCCGCCGCCTGGCCGAGCTCGTCGGCACCCAGATCGACACCGATCCACACGGCCGACGCCTTGTCCGGCACCGGGAAGGCGCCGGCGCCACCGAGCCCGATCTTGAACGGGTGCGTGCCCGTGAGACCGCTGGCGAGCGCGCGCTTGAGCGCGTCGACATCGGCGACGACGCCGAGGAACTGCAACGTGATGTGCCACTGCGCCTTCGGCGCCCACGTGAGCCCGGGCGACGCGCCGCCCTTCACCCGCGCCAGCGCCTCGTCGAGCGCCGCGACCACGTGGGTCGGCGGACGGACGGCCACGAACGCACGCCGAAGCGTGACGCCACCCCCTGCGGTGCTCACGCGAGCGCGCTCAAGCGCATCCTCAGCAGGTTCAGCACGGAGATCGTGGAGAACTGGCGGATGCGCTCACGGTCGAACGGCAACCGGGCCGAGATCGCCTCGGTGGCGACTCCCGGGATCGCGATGCCGTAGTAGACGGTCCCCACTGGTTGACCTTCCATCTCGTCGGGCCCGGCCACTCCGGTGGCCGAGATCCCCACACTCGAGCCGAGCACGCGCTGCGCGGCTTCTGCCATCTGGATCGCGGCCTCCTCGGTGACGACGCGCTCCGCGGTGATGCCCAGCACGTCGCGCTTGACCTCCGTCGCGTACGACGCGATCGACCCGCGGAACGTACGCGACGCTCCCGGCACGTTGGCGATCCGACCACCGATGAACCCACCGGTGAGCGACTCCGCGACCCCGAGCGTCCACCCCCGCGCCTCGCACATGCCGAGCACGACCGATTCCATCGTGTCGTCGTCGACCGCGAACACGAGGTCACCGAGCACCGCGCGCAGCTCTTTGTCTTCCGCGTCGAGGAGCTCACGCGCGGCGTCTTCCGTCGGCGCCTTCGCGGTCATGCGCACGTAGATGCCCTCGATGCCGCGGGCGAGGAAGGCGATCGTGGGGTTGGTCTGCTGGTCGACGCGCGTCGCGATCATCTCGGCCAGTCCGGATTCCGACGCGCCCCAGGTCTTGAGCGAGCGAGACACGATCACCGCCCGTTCACCCGATCGCTCGAGCAGATCGGGCAACACGTGCTGCGTGACCATGTCGGTCATCTCGTACGGCACGCCGGGCACCGCATAGACGACCTTCGTGACGCCGTCGATCTCGACCTCGCACTGCAAGCCGGGCGCGGTCCCGATCGGGTTCGGGATCACACCGCCGCCGACCGGCACGTCGGCCTGACGCAGGTTGTTCTCGGGCATCGGACGCCCGCGTCCCCCGAAGAGCTTCGCGATGTGGTCGATCAACTCGTCGCGCCGCTCGAGCTCGACGCCCATCAGCGCCGCGATCGCCTCACGCGTGACGTCGTCGGGCGTC
Source organism: Acidimicrobiia bacterium (assembly GCA_040510575.1). Lineage (GTDB taxonomy): Bacteria > Actinomycetota > Acidimicrobiia > IMCC26256 > DASPTH01 > DASUMF01. Next base: position 1,604 of record JBEVIU010000124.1, read on the forward strand.
GGGCCGAGGCCGCCGCACACGATGACCGCGTCAGCGCGCTCGAGCAGCTCCTGCAGGCACTGGACCATGCGGTCGAGGTTGTCACCGACCTTGCGGTGCTCGCAGGTGTCGATGCCGACCGCCGAGAGGTGCTCGCCGATCCAGGAGCTGTTGGTGTCGACGATCTGGCCGAGCAACAGCTCGGTGCCGATCGCGAGCACGTCACATCTCATGCTGAACACCCGGCATCGGGGTCACCCGGCATCGGGATCACGCTGCTTCCAGCCGTGCCGGAGGATGTCGAGCGCCGACACCACGGTGAGGATGATGGCGATCCAGAGGATGACGTCGTGCACGGTGGCCCACTCGTAGGTCGGCGGGAAGAGCACGACGCCGACGGCGAGGAACTGGAAGAACGCCTTCCACTTTCCCCACTGCTGTGCGGGCAACGAGATCCCGCGGCGGGCCGCGAGCGATCGGTACATCGAGATCCCGACCTCGCGCACGGCCACGATCGCCACTGCGAGCCACGAGAAGTCGCCGGTGACGCCGAGCGCGGCGAACCCGCCGATCACGAGGAACTTGTCGGCCAGCGGGTCGAGGAACGCACCGGAGCGGGTGGTGCCGTCGCGTCGGGCGAGCCAGCCGTCGAGGCGGTCGGTGCACGCGAGCACGAACCAGAGCGAGACGGTCAGCCAGGACGACCCCTGGTCGGCGATGAGCAACACGGTCGGGACCGTGAGCAGCAACCGGGCGATCGTGACGAGGTTGGCGGGCGTGAGGATCGCGCCCTCGCCGAAGCGGAACGCGCGCTCAGGAGGCGGGGTCGACGTCACCCGCTCGACCTGCCTGCTCACGTCTTCGCCACGAGGTCGGGCCCGACCGCTTCGGTGACGTGCGCGCGCACGATCGCACCGGGGCGCGCGGTGTCGACGTCGTCGACGCGGATCACTCCGTCGATCTCTGGTGCTTCACGATGTGTGCGACCGGTGACGACACGGGTCGCCTCGTCGTGATGATCGACCAACACGTCGACTTCGGTGCCGACGAGCTCGTCGCGCGCGGCGCGCGTGATCGGATCCTGGACGTCGTCGCACTCGCGGAGCCACTCGCCGACGAGTTCGGGATCGACCGCGCCGGGCAGCGTCGCGGCCGGCGTGCCGTCTTCGGGCGAGAACGGGAAGAACCCTGCCCAGTCGAGCGACGCCGCGCCGAGGAACTCGAGCAGCGTGTCGTGCGCGCCCTCGGTCTCCCCCGGGAACCCGACGATGAACGACGAGCGGAACGCGGCCTCGGGCTCCTGCGCCCGGATGCCGTCGATCATGGCGAGGAAGCGGTCGCCGCTCCCCCACCGCTTCATCCCTCGCAGCAGCGCAGGGTCGGCGTGCTGCAGCGAGAGGTCGAAGTAGGGCACGACCGTCGCCAGCTCGAGCATCGTCGCGACCAGCGGATCGCGCACCTCGCTCGGGTACAGGTAGAGGAGCCGCACGCGCGTGAGCCCACGGTCGGCGAGACGGTCGAGGCGACGCAGCAACGGTACGAGCGAACCCGGCTCACCGGCGTCGCGGCCGTACCACGCGAGGTCCTGGGCGACGAGCACGATCTCGGCGACCCCACCGTCGACGAGGTCGCGCACCTCGGTTTCGATCGACTCCGGCGTGCGCGAGCGCTGCTTGCCGCGGAACGACGGGATGGCGCAGAACGCACACGCACGATCGCAGCCCTCCGCCACCTTCACGTACGCCCACGGCAGCTCCGCCCGCGGCCGCGCCAGCTCGAGCAGGTCTTTCACTCCGACCGGCTTGGTGCGCGGTGCGGCAAGGCCGACCCTCGTGCCGATCGCACCTTCACCCGCGAACCCGACGACCGCGTCGACCTCGGGCAGCGCGGCGGCGAGCTCGTCGCCGTAGCGCTCGGCCATGCACCCGGTGACCACGAGCTTGGCGCCCGGCTTGCGCGTGCCCGCGAGCGCGAGGACGGTGTCGATCGACTCCTGGCGGGCCGCCTCGATGAACGCACAGGTGTTGACCACGACGACGTCGGCGTCGTCGGCACCCGAGGCGCGGACCAGGCCGTCGGCAAGGAGCGACGCCACGACCTTGTCGGAATCGACCGCGTTCTTCGGACAGCCCAGGGTCTCGACGTGAAAGCGTGGCGCCGACCCGGTCATCACCGGGCAGGTTACTGGCGACTTACGTCGCGGCTCCCGCCATCTGTGCCCGCCGGAGTGCCCCTTCCACCAGGAGCACCAATGTCTCCTTCACGTGGAGCCGGTTCCGTGCATCGCAGAGCACCACCGGCACGTTGGCCGGCACCGACAGAGCCTCACGGACCTCTCGAGGGTGATGCCGGTACACGCCGTGGAACAGGTTGACCGCGACCACGAACGGGATGCCGAGGTGCTCGAAGTAGTCGACCGCCGGGAAGCAGTCCTCGATCCGGCGGGTGTCGACGAGGACGATGCCACCCACGGCACCGCGAACCAGCTCGTCCCACAGGAACAGGAAGCGATCCTGGCCCGGTGTGCCGAAGAGGTAGAGCACCATGTCGGGCCCGAGCGTGATGCGACCGAAGTCCATCGCGACCGTGGTGCCCGTCTTGGTCGACACCGGGCCGGGGTTGTCGATCCCGAGGCTCTCGACGGTGATGTCGGCCTCCGTGGTCAGCGGCTCGATCTCGGAGATCGTGCCGACGAGCGTCGTCTTCCCGACGGCGTACCCGCCGGCGACGACGATCTTCATCGAAACCGGCAGTTCAGAGTCCACGGATGCCCTCCAACAGGCGTTCGAGCAGGCGCACGTCGCGATGCTCCGATCGGTCCTCCATCTCACGGACCTGCACCATGCGGGCGTCGACGAGATCGCCGACGAGCACACGCACGACACCGACCGGGGTCCCCAGCCGCGCCGACAGCTCGGCGATCGACGTGGGCGTCTGGCACAGCTCGATGATGCGACGGTCTTCCGGCGTCGCGGTGCGGCGCAGCACCTCGGGACCGATCAGCGCGAGCACGGGGGCGTGCAGCGCCAGCGGTCCCAACGACGACATCGTGCGTCCTCGCGTGAGCATGTACGGACGAACCACCGATCGCTGCGGCAGGTGCGACATGTCAGGACCTTCGATCTCCGGGCCCGTTCCCGGGCCCATTCCCGGGCCGGTGTCGGGACTCACCGGATCGCCGATCGCGGGAGCGCCGTCTGCAGCTCGGAGACGAGCCCCGGGGTGAGTGCGCTCGAACACTTCTCGACGAGGACCGCCATCTCGTAGCCGACAAGGCCGACGTCGCACGGTCGAGCGGTGGTCACGGCGAGCACCGACGTCTCGCTGACGCGCATCACGAACAGCATCGCCTCGTCCATCTCGACGATCACCTCGTGCACGCGGCCGCCACCGATCGGTGTGGCGCCACCCTTGGCGATGCTGAGCAGGCCGGCCGCCACCGCGGCGAGCCGGTCACCGGAGCTGCGATCCAGGCCGTCGGACAGGGCGATCAACAGGCCGTCGGACGAGACGACCGTCGCCTCCTTCACCCCCGGCACCCGTTCCACGAAGTTGGACACCAACCAGTTGAGGTTCCGCGCCTCGGCGCTCAACTGCATCATCGTTCACGCTCCGGAGCTGGGTCCCCGGTCTCAGGGACGGTGGTGTCGAGGTGTTCGGCGTCGAATGCGTCGTTCTCGAGGACATCGGTCTCGGCCCGGCCGCGCCGCTTGCCCTGTTCGTGGCGGCTCAGGAACTCGTGCACCCGGTACGGGCGCAGCGGGTCGGAGTCCGGCGGAGGGTCAGCGACCTCGGGCACCGTGAAGCCGTTCTCGGACGTCGGCTGGTGGCTGAGGTGCTGCCCGGGAACCCGGATCGGCAACGGCGCGTCGTCGAATTCCTCGTCGTCGGGCTGCTGGTCGTCGTGCGAGTCGGCCGGGTCGGAGGTCGCCTCGTCGTGCATGGCCACCGGCTCGTCGAACGACGTCGGTTCCGCGACCAGCTCGAACGGCGGCGCGACCGGCGGCGCGACCGGCGGCGCGACCGGCGGCTCGACGATCGCCGTGGGCGGCACATCCGCGATCGGCTGCACGATGGCATCCTCCTGGTGTGTCGGCGTCGGCTCGCTGGCCAGTCCCTCGCGTCGCCATTCCTCGACCGGCGGCTCGTCGGGCGGACGCCACGCGACCTGGCGGGTCACGAGCGGCGCGGCCTGGCCGTCGGGGCCGAGATCGGGTGCGAACGTGGGCTCCGCCGCAGGCGTGCCTGCGCCGGTGCGCTCGAGGATCGCGGCAGGCAACGTGACCAGCGCGACGGTGCCGACGGGCGCACCCTGGCGCAGCTCCACCGAGATCGAGTGGCGGGCCGCGAGCGACCCGACGACGTGGAGCCCGAGTGCGCGTGAGAGCGCGAGTCCCACCGCCGGCGGTCGGGCCAGCAGCTCGTTGGATTCGGTGATGCGGTCGGCCGGCATGCCGATCCCTTGGTCGGAGATCGCGAGCACGAACCCCGACGCGGTCGGCGCACCCGACACGACCACCGCCGAGTCGGGCGGTGAGAACGACGTCGCGTTCTCGAGCAGTTCTGCGACGAGGTGCGCGAGGTCGGCAACCGCGCGACCGGTGATCGCGAGCTCGTCGTCGATGCCGACCAGCTCGACTCGTGGGAAGTCGGCGATCTCGGCCGCCGCGGCGCGCACGACGTCGAGCAGTGCGATCGGCTGCTGCCACTGGCGGGGTTGTTCAGCGCCCGACAGCACGAGCAGGCTCTCCGCGTTGCGTCGCATGCGGGTGGCCATGTGGTCGAGCTTGAAGAGCGAGTCGAGGGCGGCCGGATCGTGCTCGTTGCGCTCGAGGTCGTCGAGCAGCTCGAGTTGACGTTCGAGCAGGCTCTGGTTGCGGCGGGCGAGGTTCACGAACAGGTCGCCCATGCCCTTGCGCAGCAGGCGCGACTGCTCCTGCGCGACGTCGAAGGTGACGGCCTGCACATCGCTGAACGCCTGTGCGAGCTCGCCGATCTCGTCGTCGGATGACACATCGATCTTCGCGGGCTGGACCGTGCTCACGTCGCCGCCGACCCGCAGGAGCTCGATGAGCTCCGGGAGCTGACGCTGCGACATGTCACGCGCCGCGTCGGTGAGGCGACGCACCGGGCGCACAACGGCCCGCGTGACGAACCAGATGAGTGCGAGGGTCAGGAGCATCGCGAACACCGCGACGCCGCCGTACACGAGTACGTCTCGTCGCGCCGCGTCGGCCCGGGCGTCCGCGGCGTCGGCGATCACACTGTCGACCGCCACGATGCCCTTGTCGATCGCGCGCGCCTGCGCCTGGTACTGCTTGACCACAGCTTCGGCGGAGGTGGCGGTCGTCGGGAACGCCGTGGGCGTGTTCGTCTCGGCCGGATGGTCGGCGGTCGCCTCGGTGAACGCCGCCGCCTCGGCCGGGCTGGCGCCGTTGAGGAACTGCGCCTGCTCGCGCTGTTGTGCCGCGTTGGCGCTCACCCAGCCGGCGAGCTCTTCACCGCTCGTGGGCACGGCGTCGGCGCTGGCGCGGACCGACGCGTAGATGCCGGCCTCGCGTGCGAGCTCGTGCTCGACGCGCTGGAGGGCAGTGAGGCGAGCGACGCTCGCGGCTGCGCCCGGGTCGTGCAGCGAGTACGCGACACCTTCGCCCACGCCGAGCAGGTCGCTGTCGGTGTCGAGGAAGTACGCGCGCGCTTTCGACGCGCCTTCGGTGAGACCGTCGATCTTCGTACGTTCGCGGCGCAGCTCGTCGAGGTCGGCGTTCGTGCGGTTGATCGCGGCGATGGCCGCGCCGCCCGCGCCCGCTTCGAGGAGCGCCTGCTCACTGTCGCGGAACGACCGCACTGCGGCGTCGGTCGCTTCACGCGCGGCTTGGAGCTCGGCTTGCGGCTCGCCGTCGGCCGACACGAACCACGACGACACGACCGCTTCGTTCTGCAACGCGCGGCTGAGCGAGTCGACCGAGCGCATCGGCGCCTCGATCTGGCCGTACTGCTCCTGCGCGTACAACGCGCCGAACCGGTCGTTGAGCCCTGCGCCCGCGACCACCACGAGGGCGATGAAAGGAACGAACAGGACGAGCAGCAGCTTCGCCCGGAAGCTCAGCCTGGTCAGCACGCCGAGCCTCCAAGCGCGAATTGGGCATCCCAGCCGTCAGAGATCACCTTCCGGTGTCGGCAGGAGGAAAGCCGCGCTTGAGCCGGCTCAGGTGTGGCTGTGCATCTCCTCGAACTCTTCGACCGTCATCAGCACCGCGCGGGCCTTCGATCCCTCCGACGGGCCGACGATGCCGCGGCGCTCGAGGAGGTCCATCAGCCGACCGGCGCGGGCGAAGCCGACGCGAAGCTTGCGCTGCAACATGCTCGTGGACCCGAGCCCGCTCCGCACGACGAGCTCCATCGCCTCGGCGAGCAGGTCGTCGGAATCGGCCGAGTCGGCACCGCTCGTGGCGCCGCCCGGTGCCGCGTCGTCGCCCGCGATCCCTTCGACGTACGACGGCGTCGGGGTCTGGCGACGCCAGTGGGCCACGACCTTGCGCACGCACTCCTCGTCGACCCACGACCCCTGGATGCGCTGGGCGCGACCGGACCCTGCGGCGACGAGCAGCATGTCGCCCTGGCCGATGAGCTTCTCGGCGCCCGCCTGGTCGAGGATGACCCGCGAGTCGGCGAGGCTGCTCACCGAGAAGGCCATGCGGCTCGGCACGTTGGCTTTGATCACGCCGGTGATCACGTCGACCGAGGGTCGCTGGGTCGCGATGATGAGGTGGATGCCGACGGCCCGCGCCATCTGGGCGATGCGGCAGATGCTCGCCTCCACGTCGCGCGCCGCCACCATCATGAGGTCGTTGAGCTCGTCGACCACGATCACGATGTAGGGCAGGCGGTCGTAGCCGCGACCGGTGGAGGGGTCGGGCTCCTCGCGCGTCGGCAGCTCACCCCGGTCGAACATCGCGTTGTAGCCCGTGATGTCGCGCACGCCGACCTCGGCGAGGAGCTCGTAGCGCATGTCCATCTCGCGCACGGCCCAGTCGAGCGCGTTGGCGGCCTTCTTCGGGTTGGTGACGACCTCGGTGAGGAGGTGCGGCAGGCCGTTGTAGGCACCGAGCTCGACCCGCTTCGGGTCGACGAGGATCAGGCGCGCCTGGTCGGGCGTGTAACGCATCAGCAACGACGTGACGATCGAGTTGATGCAGCTCGACTTGCCCGCGCCGGTGGCGCCCGCGATGAGCACGTGGGGAAGCGTGGTGACGTCGAGCATCACCGACTTGCCCGCGATGTCGCGTCCGAGCCCGACCCGCATGCCGGTCGCGGTCGTCGCGGCCTCGGGTGCGGCGAGCACGTCGCCGAGCGTGACGATCACCCGCTCCTTGTTGGGGACCTCGACCCCCACCGCGCTGCGACCCGGGATCGGAGCCAGGATGCGCACGTCGAGTGACGCCATCGCGTACTGGATGTCGTGGCTGAGCCCGGTGATCCGGCTCACCTTCACTCCGGGCCCGAGCTCGAGCTCGTAGCGCGTCACCGTCGGCCCGATCGTGGTACCGACGAGGCGCGCTTCGACACCGTGATGCGCGAGCGTGGCCTCGAGGATGCGTCCGCCTTCTTCCACGACGCGCCGGTCGGCTTCCTTGTTGCTGCCCCGCTTCAACAGCGTCGCGGGCGGCAGCTTCCAGTCGCCGGTGCGCGCGGGCACGTCGTCGCCGAGCTCGATGACCAGTTGGCCGTCGGGCTCCTCGGTGGTCGGCAGCGTGACGAACACCGGGGGCTCGGGATCCGGCTCGAGCTCCGCCATGGGCTCGGGCTCGAGCTCGGGAGCCGGGTCGAGCACGAAGGGCTCGACCGCCGCCGCAGGCTCGGGCTCGGGCACGGCGGGTGCAGCCACGGCATCGGTCGGGTCGATGGGCGACGGCGAGAACACGGTGCGGAGCCACGCCACGGCGAAGCGACACGCGGTGGCGGTCGCATCGACCACCGTGCGCAACGAGAGGCCGAGGGCGAGCAGCAGGCCGAGGACCGCCAGGCCCCCGAGGATCACCGCCGCGCCGGCCACCCCGGTGCCAGCGGTGAGCGGGATCGCGACGAGTGCGCCCAGGTAGCCGCCCGCGTCGCGCAGCGCGTCGATCGGGGCGTCGAACGCCGGGCGCCCGTACGCGAGGTGGAGGATCCCGACGTCAGCGAGCAGGAGGAGGAGCGCGCCGATCGCGATGCGGATGGTGGCCCGCTCGGTCGCGTCGCCGGACGTGCTGTCGGTCTGGCCGTCGACCGTGTCGTCATCGGCGTCGGAGCGACGGACGGCCCGCTTCGGCCACAACAGGAGCAGCGCGAACGCGACGCACACCACCGGCAGAGCCACGCGGGCGCGGCCGAACATCGCACCGAGACCGTCGGCGAGGCCGTCGCCCACCGGCCCGGCGAGATCGGTCCAGAGCCCCATCGCGACGAGCACGCCGAGCACCACGAGGCCGACGGCGAGCGCGTCGGCCCGGTGACCGGCGAGCTGGTGGCCGGCGGCGTCGCGGGTCCGGCTGAGCGCGGTCGGCTGCGTGCGGCTGTTGCGGGTCCGCCGGGGCGCGGCGGACCGCGACCGGGCGCGGGTCGCCGTCGACCGCCTCCGCCCCGAGCCCTTACCGGACTTGGAGCGCGCGGCACCCTTGCGACGTGTCGAGGTCGCTGCCATTCCAACGACCGTAACACCACCAACACCAGCCACAACAGCAATCAGGGGCGAGCGAGCCGACTCCGCCGTGGAGGGTGGGCCGTCAGGCAGACCGGCGATGCAACCCCGCGCAGTGCTCGACAAGGGCTGGGCGGGCCAGCCTGGTGCACTCTCGTCGTACGCCTTGAAAGGAAGAATTCGGCGAACCTACGGAATTCGCTTGCACGGGAACGTACGTACGTGTAGAGTTGGTCTTCCACTTCCCCGCTCAGTTCTGGTCGGTGCCGCCCCCTCCCCCTGCGCCAGGGAGCTCGTGCACCCCCGGGTGACACGGTGCGAGGAGGTGTACGGATGCCGGCGACGCTGTTCGACAAGGTCCGCACTGCGGCGCGTCTGTTGGGTGAGGTCGCCGGTGAGATCGATGGCGATCGCCTGGATGTCGACGGGGCGAAGCGCCTGGTCGATCTGTTCACACAGTGCGAGCGGTTCGCGGTCGCAGGCCGTGGTGTCGTCGCGCGGCGGGTCGCCGTGGGGATCAATTGGAAGCACGCCGGGCATCGCAACGCCTCGGAATGGCTGGCGTCGACCACCGGTGTCAGCGTCGGTGAGGCCAGCCGAGAGCTCGACACCGCGAAGAAGCTGGAAGACCTGCCCGCGACCGCGAGTGCGATGCGAGGTGGCGAGCTCTCCGCCGCGCAGGCCTCCGAGATCGCCGCCACCGCGTCGCTCGATCCCGCCAGCGAGGCGCGGTTGCTCGACACCGCACGGGAGGGCGGGTCGTACCGGGCAGTGCGCGACCAGTGCCGCGAAGCCAACATGCGCGCCTCCGACGACCGGACCCGAGCCGGGCGCTTGCATGACACTCGCGCCGCGCACACCTACCCTGGCGCGGAAGGCCACCTGGTCCTGCACGCCCAGTTCGCACCCGCGATCGGTGCCGAGGTGCGCTCGGTGCTCGAACAGAAGACGGACGAGCTCTTCCGTGCGGCCCGCGCCGCCGGCACGCGCGAACCACGTCAGCTGTACACGGCCGACGCGCTCGCCGCGCTCATCCTGGGCGACGGCACCCGACCGTCACCCGACGTCCGCGTCCATCTCGACGAGACCGCAGCGCAGCGCGGCTACGCGCTGCCCGGAGAACGCTGCCACGTTGACGGCGTCGGACCCATCCCCGTCGCCACCGCGGTCGCGATGCTCCACGACGCCAAGATCACTCTCCTGCGCCGCGACCCGGCCGGCGACATCACCCACGTCTCGTCTCCCACGCGGACGATTCCCGCCCGGGTCCGTCGTTGGGTCGAAGAGACGTACCCGATCTGCGGGCGTGAGGGTTGCGACAGTCGATTCCACCTCGAGATCGACCACGTCACCCCGCTTTCCGAGGGAGGCACCACCGAGAAGAAGAACCTCTGGCGCCTCTGTGGCCACGACCACTTCCTCAAGCATCATCGAGGCTGGACCGCCGCCCCACTCCCCGGGGGCGGCTGGGACCTCGTCCCGCCCGACAGCCGCCCACCCCCCGACCAGCCCGATCCATGAGCACATCGGTCC